>NZ_JBJLSF010000047.1:0-33946 GCF_050871885.1 Kineococcus aridisoli
GACGGCCGGGCACCCGCGGGTGCCCGGCCGTCGTCGTGCGCCCGGTGCACCGGTGGTGGGCCGTGCGCGGGTTCCCGCCGGGACGAGGGCCGTGCGAGGGTTCCCGTCGTGACGACGGCCGGGGGCGCGCGGCGGACGGCGACGCGGCACGTCGCCCGCGCGGTGGCGGCGGACCCGCGGGTCGTCGGGGCGTTCCTCACCGGATCCGTCCTCGCCGCGGCCGACGGCGACGTGCTGAGCCCCGCCTCCGACGTCGACGTGGTCCTGGTCGTCGACGCCGGGGAACCACCTCGCGGCCCCGGGAAGTCGCGCGTCGACGGGGTCCTGCTCGACGTCTCGTGCCTGCGGGCCGCCGACCTGGCCGACGTCGACGCCGTCCGCCGCACGCACTGGCTCGCCCCCTCGTTCGCGGGCCGGGAGCCCCTGCTGGACCCGGCGGGGCGGCTCGCCCGGGTGCGGGCGGCGGTCGCCCCGACGTTCGCGGAACCGGCGGACGTCCTCGCGCGGTGCGAGGACGTGCTGCGGCGCAGCGGGTCCCGGCTCCAGGCCGTGATCGGCGCCGGTGGCCCGGGCGGCGCCTGCACGGCCGAGCGGGTCCTGTCGTGGGTGTTCCCGGCGAGCCTGCTGACGCAGGTGCCGCTGGTCGCCGCGCTGGAACCGCCGACCGTGCGGCGCCGCTACGCCGCCGCCGGCGCGGTGCTGCGCCGCTGCGGGCACGCCGACCTCGCCGAGCAGCTCCTGGACGACCTGGGGTGCGCGGACGTCGGCGCGGGTGACGTGCGCGAGGCGCTGGCGGTGGTGCGCGAGGGCCTGCAGCGGGTGCGCACGCCGGTGCCGCGGGAGTTCGCGTTCGCCGCGGACCTGGAACCCGACGCCCACCCGGTCGTGCTGGACGGCACGGCCGAACTGCTCGACGCCGGCCTGCACCGGGAGGCGGTGTTCTGGCTCGTCGTCACCGCCGCCCGCCTCCAGCAGGTGTCGGGCGGGCCGGAGGGGTGGTTCCGCGACCTGCTCGCCGGGCTCACCGGGATCGGCGGTCCCGAGGACGTGCTGTCGCGCGCGCGGCGGTCGCTGCGCACCGCGGACCGGGTGGGAGGGGTCGGCGCCGCCCTCGTGCGGGGGCGCTGACGTCGGAGGCCGGGAGGACCCGCGCGCCCGGTGTCAGCCCGCGGGCGGAGATCGCGCCTGCTGCGCCGGGTGGATGCGCGCGGCGGGGTCCCCCGGGGACGCTGGCGGGGTCCCGAGAGCACTGGAGGAACCGTGCGCAGACCCCTCGTCCACCTGGCTGCCGCGCTGGCTGCGGGAACCGTCGGCATCGGAGCCCTCGCGCTGGTGAGCGGTTCCGTGCCGGGGGTGGCGGGGCTGGGGCCCCTGCTCGCCGAGGCGCAGGGGCACACCGACCGCGCGGTCCACTCCCGGCCCGCTCAGGTCCCCGCCGCGGACCTGCCCGACTGGGCGCGGGCGGGTGAGGCGGAGGTCACCGTCGTGCGACCCGGCGAGGCCGCGGGCGAGGGAGCCGGCGAGGCCGTGCGCGCCGACCTCGCGGTGCCGGCGGGCTTCACCCTCCCGGCGACCTGCGCACCGGTGGAGCGCGTCGGCATGCCCTTCGACGGCGGCGGGGACGAGTGGCCGGACAGCCGCCGGCCGGGGCACCGGTGCGGCGGCTGGAGCGCCGTCGTGGCCGGGGACCACCTGTACGTCTGGCGGTGACGCCCGGGCGGGGTCGGGGGGGTCAGGCGGGGTGGAACTCCGCGCGCGGCGGCAGGGCCGCCGGCAGCGGGGTGGTGGGCGGGGAGAGGGTGCCGGGGCCGAGCAGCCCGCTCCCCGCGGCGGGCGGGTCGGGCAGGGGGACGAGCAGGGGGCGCGTGAACCGCGCGTCCCCGGTGGCGGCGACCTCGCGCACCGCGGCGGGGGCCGGCTGCGCCGGCGCCGGCGGCTCCAGCAGCGCGACACCGGCGGTGGCCGCCACGCCGGCCAGCGTGAGCACTCCGGGGACCTTGAGCCAGCGCTGCACGTCGTTCTCCTCGCTCGTCCGGGTGAAGACCCCCCTCGCATCGGTCACCCGGGGTCCCGCCTTGAGCCGCGCGGCCCCCGACCCGCTCAGGCCGAACGGCGCAGGTGCTCACGCACGGCCACGACGGCGGCCGGGCGGTCCAGGTCGACACCGGCCTCCCGCAGCGCCCGCGCACCGGCGGAGTCCTCGTCGGCCAGCACGCCGAGCAGCACGTGCTCGGTGCCGATGGAGCGGTGGTCCAGGTCGAGGGCGGCCCGCAGGGCGTTCTCCAGCGCCCGCTTGGCGGGGCGGGTGAAGGGCAGGTGGTCGGTGTCCAGCCAGCGGCCGAACCGGCCGCGCCGGCGCGGGGACGGGCGGTCCAGGGCGCCGGGGCCGAAGGCCTGCTCGGCGCGGCGGCGGACCTCGTCGAGGTCGATGCCGAGCGCCCGCAGCGCCTCGGCGTCGCGGTCGGGGCCGCCGGCGACGACGGCGCGCAGCGCGGCGGGGTCGGCGCCCGCCCCGCGCAGCACGGCGGCGGCGACGCCGTCGGACTCCAGCAGGGCGAGCAGCAGGTGCCGGTCGTCGATCTCGCGGTGGCCGAGCTCGCGGGCGACGGCCTGGGCGCCGACGACGGCCTCGCGGGCCCCGGGGGTGAACCGTTCGAACATCGGGATCTCCGTCCTTCGCGGTGGTGGGGGTGGGTGCGCTCAGCTGCGGGTGGCGTGCTTCTTGTGCACGGCCTGCTTGGAGACCCCCAGGGCGTCGGCGATCTCGGCCCACGACCAGCCGAGCTCGCGGGCGCGGCGCACCTGCAGGTCCTCCAGCCGCTCCAGCAGCCGCCGCAGCGCGGCGACCGCGCGCAGCCCCACCGCCGGGTCGGGATCGGTCCCGGCGGAGACGAGGTCGTCCGGAGCGGTCATGCGTCAACTCTGGTTGACGAACCGCGATCCGTCAACCCCTGTTGACGATCCCGTCCCCGGCACCCGCCCGCGCCTCAGGACTCGAACGCGCTGGGCAGGTACTCCTCGACGTTGTCCGCGGTCACCACCGGCGCGTACAGCTGGATCGTGCGCGGCACCTCCACCTCCACGAGGTCGCTCATCGCCTTCTGCTGCACGAGCAGGCGCGCCAGGCGGATGCCGTCGGCGGCCTGGGTGGAGGGGTAGACCACCGTGGCCTTCACCACGGAGTCCCCGGACTGGATCTCGCGCATGACGTTGGCCGAGCCTGCACCGCCGATCATGACGAACTCCTCGCGACCGGCCTCCTCGATGGCGGCCATCACGCCGACGCCCTGGTCGTCGTCGTGGTTCCACAGCGCGTCGATCTTCGGGGCGGCCTGCAGCAGGTTCGCGGCCGCCTGCTGACCGCCCTGCACGGTGAAGTCCGCGGCGACGCGGTTGTCGACGTCCAGACCGCACTCGGCCAGCGCGTCGGCGAAGCCCTGGCTGCGGTCCTGGGTCAGCGGCAGCGAGTCGATGCCGGCGATCTCCGCGACCACGGCGTCGGGCCTGCCGCCGACCTGCTCGCAGACGTAGGTGCCCGCGGAGATCCCCATGCCGTAGTTGTCGCCGAGGACGGTGGTGCGCGCGGCGAAGGAGCTGGAGAACTCCCGGTCGACGTTGACGACTGTGATCCCGGCCTCCATGGCCCGGGTGGCGACCTCGGTCAGCGCCGCCCCGTCGTAGGGCAGCAGCACGATGGCGTCGACCTCGTCGTTGATGAACTGCTCGACCTGGCTGATCTGCAGGTTGACGTCGTTGGTGCCCTCGGCCACCCGCAGCTCCACGTCGCCGTAGCGGTCCGCCTCCCTGGTGGCCGCGGTCGTGATGGCCCCCATCCAGCCGTGGTCGGCGGCCGGGGCGGAGAAGCCGATGACGACCGTCTCGCCCTCCTCGTCGTTGCCGCCGGCGGCCGCGGGCGCCGACTGCTCCCCGCCCTCCTGCTCGGCCGGGGTGTTGGAGGTGCAGGCGCCGACCAGCGCGGCGGTGGCAGCGGCGGCGCCGACGGCGATCAGGCGGCGGCGCAGCGAGGTGCGGGGGACGGACGACACGGGGGCCTCCTGGGGAGTGGGAGCGCGGTGGGGTGCGGGAGGGTGCGCTCAGGCGCCGCGCGAGCGCGCGGCGAAGCGCTGCTGCAGCAGCACCGCCACGACGATGATCGCGCCCTTGGCGACGGACTGCGCCGAGATCGACAGGTTGTTCTGGGTGAAGACGTTGGTGAGCGTGGAGAAGATCAGCACGCCGAAGACCGTCCCGACGATGGACCCGCGGCCACCGGCGAGCAGGGTGCCGCCGATGACGACGGCCGCGATCGCGTCCAGCTCGTAGAACTGGCCGTTGGTGGAGGAACCGGCCGTCGTGCGCGCCAGCATCATGACGGCCGCGATGCCCGCGGTCAGGCCGGAGAGGGCGTACAGGTAGGCGGTGTGCCGGCGGACCTTGATGCCCGCCAGGCGGGCGGCCTCGGGGTTGCCGCCCACGGCCACGGTGCGCCGGCCGAAGGTGGTGCGGTTGAGCACGACCCAGCCGGCCGCCGCGACGAGCGCGAACAGCCACACGAGCACGGGGATGCCCAGGACGTTGCCCTGGAAGGCGTCCTTGAACGACTCCACGCGCACGATCTGCGTGCGGCGGTTGGCGATGATCTCCGCCAGGCCGCGGGCGGCGACCATCATGGCCAGCGTGGCGATGAAGGCCACCACCCGCCCGTAGGCGATGAGCACCCCGTTGACCACGCCGCACGCGGTGCCCACGAGCAGCGCGGTGGAGACCATGAGCAGCCAGTGGGTGTCCTCGGCCATCGTCTGCGTCGCCAGCGTCGTGGCCCACACCGAGGCCAGGCCGAGGACGGAACCGACCGACAGGTCGATGCCGCCGCCGGTGATGACGAACGTCATCCCGATGCTGAGCACGCCGATGACCGCCGCCAGCCGCAGGATCGTCAGCAGGTTGTCCACGCTGGCGAAGCGCTCGCCGGCGGTGGCCACGCCGACGACGCACAGCAGGGCCAGGGCGATGACGAGGCCGACGGTGCGGGCGGCCCCGGAGCCGAGCCCCCGGCGGGCGCCGGCGGGGGCGCCGGGAGCCGGCCCGCGGCGCTCCAGCGGCACCGGGCGGTCCGGGTCGGGCGGGACGCTGCCCGCCGTCGACAGCGGCGGTGGCGGTTGCTCGCTCACGCGGCACTCCCTTCCAGGACGAGGTCGAGCACCCTGCGCTCGTCGATCTCCGCGGCCGGGCCGCTGTGCAGGACCCGGCCGTCGGCGAGGACGAGGACGCGGTCGGACAGGCCGAGCACCTCCTCGATCTCGCTGGAGACCACGACGACGGCGTTGCCGGCCTGCGCCAGCGCGTGCACCAGGGAGTACGTCTCGGCGCGCGCGCCGACGTCCACGCCTCGGGTCGGCTCGTCCAGCAGCAGCACGCGGCAGCCGTGCAGCAGCCAGCGCGCGAGCACGACCTTCTGCTGGTTGCCCCCCGAGAGGGTGCGGACGGGGCGGTCCGGGTCGGCCGGGCGCAGTTCCAGGGCGGCGATCTGCTCGCGGGCGCTCGCCCGCTCCGCGCGCTCGTCGAGCAGCGGGCCGCGCGCGAAGCGCGTGAACGTGGACAGGGTGACGTTGCGGTACACCGGTTCGTCGAGCAGCAGCCCCTGGCTCTTGCGCTCCTCCGGGGCCAGCCCGATGCCGGCGCGCACGGCCGCCGCCACCAACCCCGGCCGCACCGGGCGCCCGTCGACGAGGACCTGCCCCGACGTCGGCCGCCGCGCGCCGTAGACGCTCTCCAGCACCTCCGAGCGCCCCGAGCCGACGAGACCCGCCAGCCCGACGACCTCGCCGGCGCGCACGTCGAAGGAGACGTCGGAGAAGGAACCGCGCAGCCCCAGCCCCCGCACCTCCAGCAGCACCGGGCGGTCGGCGGGCACGGGGGCGCGGGCGGGGAACACCTGCTGCACGGTGCGCCCGGTCATGAGGCGGATCAGCTCGGAGGTGGGCGTGCCGGCGACCGGCAGGCCGGAGGCGACGGTCCGGCCGTCCTTGAGGACGGTGATCCGGTCGCCGATCCGGCGGATCTCCTCCAGGCGGTGGGAGATGTAGAGCACGGCCACCCCGGCCGCGGTGAGCTGGCGCACCACCCGGAACAGGTTGTCGACCTCCTCCGGGTCCAGCACGGCGGAGGGTTCGTCCATGACGATCAGGCGCGCGTCGTGGGACAGCGCCCGCGCCATGCTCACGACCTGCTTGCCCGCCGCGGAGAGGGAACCGACCTCGCGGGTGGGCGCGATGTCGCCGTGCCCGAGCCGTTCGAGCAGCTCGCGGCTGCGGGCGCGCGCCCGGCGGCGCCGGGTGAAACCCGCCCGCGAGTCCTCGTGCCCGAGGTGGATGTTCTCGGCGACGGTGAGCCCGTCGACCACGTCGAGCTCCTGGTGCATCGTGGCGATGCCCGCCCGCAGCGCCGCCACCGGCGAGGGCAGCTCGACCTCCTCCCCGCACCAGCGCAGGGTCCCCGCCGTGGGCCGGTGGGCCCCGGCCAGGACCTTGATGAGGGTGGACTTGCCGGCGCCGTTCTGCCCGAGCAGGCAGTGCACCTCCCCCGGCCGCACCTCCAGGTCCACCCCGTCCAGGGCGCGGACCCCGGAGAAGTCCTTGGTCACCCCCCGCACGAGGAGCAGGGGTTCCGCGCGCCCGGCACCCCCACGGGTGCCGGGCGCCGAGGCGTCGTCGTTGACGCCGTCGTCGTCGACCATGCCGGTGGACTCTAGGAGCAGCTTTTCGCGCCCGTCAAGGAAACCCGCCGGGCACCGCACCCCCGGCGGAACGGACCCGCGGAACGGGCCGGGCGGTTCCTCCTCAGTGCCGCGCCGGCGGCTTCACCGTCACTACCGGGCACGGGGCGTCGAGGATGATGCGCTGCGCGACGCTGCCCATGATCAGCTTGCCGACCGGTGTGCGGCGGCGGTGGCCGACGACGACGGCGGAGGCGGACACCTCGTGCAGCGCCTCGACGACGACGCTCGCGACGTCCCCCTGCCCCGTGCGCTGCACCACCTGCGCGCGCACCGGCCCGGCGGCCAGCTGCTCGCGCACCCGCTGCAGCTGCTCGGGCGAGGCGTAGGTGGGTTCGGCCAGCGAGGTGCCCGCCGGGGCGTTGAGGACGAGCAGGTCCTCCCCGCGGCGCCGGGCCTCCTCCACCCCGGCCGCCAGCGCGGCCTCGCCCTCGGCGGTGGGTGCGTAGGCGACGACCACGGTCACCGGGAGACCTCCTCGTGCTCGCGCACGTCGGTGCCGGGCCCGGTGGACGGGCCCGGGGCGGGCCGTCCGCCCAGGCGCGCGGGCAGGAACCGGCGCAGCAGCGGGAACAGCAGGACGAGGGCGACGAGCGCGTACACGACCACCGACAGCGGGCCGGCGACGAGCCCGCCCCAGTCGCCCTGGGACAGCGTCAGCGCCGTCCGCATCCGCTCCTCGGCCAGCGGGCCGATGATCACACCGATGATGAGCGGCAGCACCGGCAGCCCGAAGCGGCGCATGGCGAAGCCCAGGACGCCGAAGCCCAGCAGCAGCCACAGGTCGAAGGCCTGCAGGTTGGTGGCGTAGGCGCCCAGGGTGGCGAAGAACAGGATCCCCGCGTACAGGTAGGGCCGCGGGATGCGCAGCAGCTTGGCCCACAGCGGCGCCAGCGGCAGGTTCAGCGCCAGCAGCAGCAGGTTGCCGATGAACAGGCTCGCGATGAGCGCCCACACCAGGTCCGGTTCGCGCTCGAACAGCAGCGGGCCGGGCTGGATCCCGTAGGACATGAACGCCGCCAGCAGCACGGCGGCCGTCGCGTTCGTCGGCAGCCCCAGCGCCAGCGTCGGCACCAGCGTGCCGGCCGCCGAGGCGTTGTTGGCCGCCTCCGGGCCCGCGACGCCCTCGATGGCGCCCTTGCCGAACTCCTCGGGGTGCTCGGACAGCCTGCGCTCGGCGACGTAGGACAGGAACGTCGGCAGTTCCGCGCCCCCGGCCGGGACGGCGCCGAAGGGGAACCCGAGCGCGGTGCCGCGCAGCCACGGCTTCCAGGAGCGCTTCCAGTCCTCGCACCCCATCCACGGCCGGCCCACCGGGATCACCTCGACCGCCGAGCGGCGCATCCGGGAGGCCACCCACAGCGCCTCGCCCACGGCGAAGATCGCCACCGCGACGACGACGATGTCGATGCCGTCGATGAGCTGCAGCACGCCGAAGGTCAGCCGCGCCTGGCCGCTGACGGCGTCCAGGCCGACGAGCCCGACCGCCAGGCCGATGAACAGCGACGCGAAGCCGCGCACCCGGGAGGACCCCAGGACCGCGGTGACCGCGAGCAGCGCCAGGACCATGATGGCGAAGTAGTCCGCCTCGCCCAGGCCCACCGCCAGGTCCACCATGAGCGGAGCCGTGGCCACCAGCAGCACCGAGCCGATGGTGCCCGCGATGAAGGAGCCGATGGCCGCCGTCGACAGCGCCTGCGCGCCCCGGCCGCTGCGGGCCATCCTGTTGCCCTCCAGCGCGGTCACCACCGACGAGGACTCGCCGGGGGTGTTGAGCAGGATGGCCGTCGTGGAACCGCCGTACATGCCGCCGTAGTAGATGCCGGCGAACATGATGAGCGCGCTCGCCGGTTCCAGCGCGTACGTCAGCGGCAGCAGCAGCGCCACCGTCATGGCCGGGCCGATGCCCGGCAGGACGCCGACGGCCGTGCCGAGGACGACGCCGACGGCCGCGAACGCGAGGTTCACCGGTGTCAGGGCGTCGCCGAAACCGCCGAGGAGCGCCGCGAGGTCGCCCATCACAGCACCCCGTCCAGGACCCCGGGCGGCAGCTGGATCCCCAGCACGACCCAGAAGGAGTAGAACGTCAGCAGCGACAGGACCGCGCCGACGGCGACGGCGCGCAGCAGGCTGCGCCCGCCGAGCAGCTTGGCGACGGCGCCGAAGAACAGCGCACCGGAGACGACCCAGCCCAGGCGCTCGACGAGCAGCACGTTCGCGGCGAACACCAGCACGAGCGCGCCGATCCGCCTCCAGTCCGACCCGGCCGACAGGTCCACGTCCTCGCCGTCCTCGGCCTCGCCGCGCCCGCCGCGCAGGACGTCGACGGCCAGGACGAGGGCGGTGACGACCAGCCCGGCGCCGACGGCGTAGGGCACCGGGCGCGGGCCGACGACCCCGTCGTCGACCAGCCCCTGCGAGAGGGTGGCGGCGTCGGCGACGACGAGCGCGCCGAGCAGCACGAGGAAGGCGCACACCCCCAGCTGCGACAGGTCGCGCGGGCGCCGCGCGGGGCGGGCGCCGGTGGCCGGGGCGGCGGGCGGCGCCGCGGGGGCGCTCACACCAGCCCCAGCCGGGAGAGCACGTCGCGCACGCGCGCGGCCTGCTCGTCGAGGAACGCGCCGAACTCCTCGCCGGTGCTGAACGCGTCGGTCCAGGCGTTCTCCTGCAGCACCTGCCGCCACTGCGGCGAGTCGTGCACCTGCGTCAGGGCGTCCACGAGCCGGGCCACCTCCACGTCGTCGAGTCCGGGCGGGGCGACCACGCCCCGCCAGTTGGTGAAGACCAGGTCGACGTCCTGCTCGCGCAGCGTCGGCACCTCGAGCACGGGCACGCGCTGCTCGCTGGAGACGGCGAGCGCGCGCACGGCGCCGGTGGTGATCTGGTCCAGGAGTTCGCCGTAGCCGCTGGTGGCGAACGCGATCTGCCCGCCCAGCAGCGCGGGCAGCAGGTCGCCGCCGCCGTCGTAGGCGATGTAGTTGACCTCCGTCGGGTCCACGTCCACCGCGTCCGCGAACTGCATCGGCAGCAGGAAGTCCGGTCCGCCCGGGGAGGAACCGCCGCCGACCGCCAGCGCGCGCGGGTCCGAGCGCCATGCGGTGACGAGGTCGCCGAGGGTGCTGAACGGGGAGGCGGCGGGCACCAGGACGACACCGGCCTCCTCGATGAGCTGCGCCACCGGCGTCGTCTGCTCGAGGGTGACGTCGACGTCGTTGGTGTAGGAGGCGCCCACGACGCCCAGGCCCATCGACATCAGGTACTGCGGGTTCCCGCTCTCGCTGACGCAGCGGGCCAGCCCGACGGTGCCGCCGGCGCCGGAGAGGTTGGTGACCTCCACGCCCTCGGCCGCGCCGACCTCCTCCATGACGCGCACCGCGCTGCGGCCGGTGGTGTCGTAGCCGCCGCCCGGGGAGTTCGGGACCAGCAGCTGCAGGCGCGTCAGGGCGCCGCTGGCCGAGGCGGTCTGGCGGGTCACGCCGCAGCCGGCGGCGGCCGAGGCGGCGGTCAGCGCCGGGAGGGCGGCGAGCGCGGCGAGCAGCGCGCGCCGCGGCGGTCCGCCGCGCGTGCGCGCCGTCGTGGTGGTCGGTGTCATGGCGTCCTCGTCGACGACCCGCACCGCTGCCGGTCGGCGGCGGTGGACGGCCGCGCGGGGCGTGCCGTCGGGCAGAATGCTGCTCGGTGGCGGCGGGCGCGTCACCCTTGCGGTGGCACTGGTCCTTGCGGTCGTTGTGGTCGCGGTCGCCGGTGCGTCCCCCGCTCGCCCCGCTCGTCCCGCCCGGCACGAGGAGGTGCGGTGACCCACCACGAGCGCAGGCGCCCCGGCCTGGCCGGGCAGATCCTGCTCGTGCAGGTGCTGCTGTTCGCCGTCGTCCTCGTCGGGGTCGGCGCGGTGTCGGTGAGCCAGTCCCGGCAGGCCTCCGCCGACGCCCAGGAGCGGCGGGTGCGCCAGGTCGCCGAGTACGTCGCCTCGCTGCCGCTGGTGCGCCGCCAGCTGGCCGACGCCGTCGCCGGGCGCACCTCCGCGGACGCGCTGACGGCGACCGCCGAGCAGCTGCGCACCACCTCCGACGTCGCGGTCGTGCTGGTCGCCGACCCGGCCGGGCGGGTGGTCTCCTCCCCCGCCGACCCGCGGCTGGCGGGCGGGCGGCTGCCCGAGCCCGCGGGCACCGAGGCCGGTGACCCCTCCTGGCTGGGCGAGGTGCGCCTGGGCGAGGCGCGCAGCGTGGCGGCGCGGGTGCCGGTGCTCGCCGACGGCGGCGTGCCCGCGGGCAGCGTCGTGGGCGCGGTGCTCGTCGGGCAGGACGCGGTGCCGTGGAGCGCGGAGCTGCGCACCGCGCTGCCGGACCTGGCCACCTACCTGGGGATGTCGGCGCTCGTCGGCCTCCTGGGGGCGTGGCTGCTGGCGCGGCGGGTCAAGAGCCAGACCCTCGGCCTGGAACCGGACGAGATCGCCTCGCTGGCCACCCACCGGGAGGCGGTGCTGCGCGGCATCCGCGAGGGCGTGGTGGCCCTGGACACCGACGGCGTCGTCACCGTGGCCAACGACGCCGCGCGCGACCTGCTCGCCCTGCCGGCGGACGTGGTGGGCCGGCGGGTGGACGCGCTCGGGCTGCCGCAGCAGGTGGTGGAGGTGCTCACCAGCGGGCCGGCGCCCAGCGACCGCCCGGTCGTCGGCGACGACCGGCTGCTCGTGCTCAACCGGACGGTGCTGCGCCGCGCCGGCAGCGCCGAGGCGGTCGGCACCGTCACGACGATGCGCGACCGCACCGAGCTCGTCGCGCTCCAGCACGAGCTGGGGGTCAGCCGGGCGGCGACGCAGGCGCTGCGCGCGCAGACGCACGAGTTCGCCAACCGCCTGCACACCATCTCCGGGCTGGTGCAGCTGCGCCGCTACGACGACGTCGTGGGGTTCATCGACCGGGTCAGCCGCGCCCACGCGGCGCTGGGCGAGCGCATCGGCGCGCAGGTGGCCGACCCGGCGGTGGCGGCGCTGCTGGTGGCCACGACGAGCGTGGCCGACGAGCGGGACGTGGAGCTCGTGCTCGCCCCCGGCGCGCACCTGCCGCCGGTGGCCGAGGACCTCTCCGACGACCTGGTGACGGTGGTGGGCAACCTCGTCGACAACGCCGTCGACGCGGCGGCCGGCGCGGGCGGCGGCACCGTGGAGGTCGACGTGCGCGAGGACGGCGCCGGTGGTGCGGTGGTGCTCGTGCGCGACGACGGGCCGGGGGTGGACCCCCGGCTGCTGCCGGAGCTGGTGCGGCGCGGGACGACGTCCAAGGACGGCGGCTCCCCCGGTGGTCGCGGCATCGGCCTGGCGCTGGTGCAGCTGGTGTGCCACCGCCGCGGCGGTTCGCTGGAGCTGGAGCGCGCCGAGCACGGCGGTGCCGTCTTCACCGCGGTCCTGCCTCCGCACCCCGCCGGGGGCAGCCGTGCTTGAGGTCCTCGTCGTCGACGACGACCCGATGGTCGCCTCGGTGCACAGCGGTTTCGTGGAGGCCGTCGGCGGGTGCACCGTCGTCGGCACCGCGCGCACCGGCACCGAGGCGCTGGAGATGGTGCAGCGGCTGCGCCCGGACGTGGTGCTGCTGGACCTGTACCTGCCCGACGTGTCGGGGCTGGAGGTGCTCTCCCGGTTGCGTTCCGCGGGAGCGGACGTGGAGGTGGTGGTCATCAGCGCGGCGCGCGAGGCGGCCACCGTCCGCGAGGCGCTGCACGGCGGGGTGGCCGGGTACCTCATCAAGCCCTTCGAGGCCCGCCAGCTCGCCGAGCGGTTGCAGCGGGTGCAGGCCGCCCGCCGCGCGCTGGCGCCCGAGGTGCTCGACCAGGCCGACGTCGACCGGGCGCTGGGGATCCCCGCGGCACCGGCCGGCCCGTCCCCGCGCGCAGCGGCCGCGCTGCCGAAGGGGCTGAGCCCGGAGACGGCCGACCTCGTCGCCGGTGCCCTCGACGGCGCGAGCGCCGCGGTCTCGGCCAGCGAGGTGGCCGAGGGGCTGGGGCTCTCGCGGGTGGCGGTGCGCCGCTACCTGGAGCACTTCGTCGCCGAGCGGCGCGCCCGCGTGCGGCTGCGCTACGGCGGCGGGCGCCCGGAACGGCTCTACGAGTGGAACCGCTGACGCGCACGGGCACCCGTCCCCGCTCCCGTCAGGTGCCCTGCGCGTCGGGCGGGGACGGTGGCGGGGTGCCCGGCAGGCCCGAGGAGCTCCACGGCATCCCGCCGTCGCTGAGCAGCGCGACGACGCGGCCGGCGGCGTCGCGGCCCGCGTGCGTGGGGTACCAGCCGTCGCCGATCCCGGTGGGGAAGACGATCCCGTCCTCGACGCCGTCGCTGGAGCGCACCACGCACAGCGGGTACGGCCGCCCGTCGGAGGGGGTCGCGGTCTCCAGGTAGGCGTCGAAGGTCTCCCCCAGCCCCAGCTCGCCGGGGTCGCCGTCGGCGCCCGGGTCCACCGGCGCGGCCGTGGTGGACCAGAAACCCCCGTCGCCGCCGTCGGTGAGGATGCCCAGCGCGGGGACGGTCTCCCAGGCGACGGGTTCGGCGGCGCCGGCCGGGATCAGCTCCAGCCAGGCGACGCGGCGGTCGTCCCCGGGTTCCCACACCGCGGCGGTGACCTCCACGTCCACGGGCCCCTCGGCCAGCGCGAACGGCTCGAACCCGTACCCCCCGCTCGCCCACACCGCGTCCGCGCCGCTACCGGCGAGCAGCCGCCCGGTGGGCAGGTGCAGCGTCAGGACGTGCTGCAGGCGCACCGGGCCCGACAGCGCCGGGGAGCCCGGTGCGTAGGGCGGCAGGGCGACCTCGGCGGAGGCGCGCAGGTGGGTCGTGCCCGGGGCGGGCGGGGTGTCGTCGCAGGGCCGGAAGCGCACGTCCGGCCTGCTGGTCGGCGCGGTCTGCAGCGGCGGCTCGTCGGGGCCGGCGGGCGGCGGGACCGCCACGCCGGAACCGCAGGCACCCGGCAGGAGCAGCAGCGCGCCGGCGAGGGCGGGAACGGGTCGGCGCACCCGGCGAGCTCAGCACACCCGCCGTCCGCGCGGGCCGGTTCCCCGGCGGGACCACCCGGACGGGCGACGGCGACCGCGGGCGGGAAACGCGTGGTGACCGCCCGCGCCGGCTGCGTACCGTGGCGCCGCCGAGATCGACGACCCCGAGGAGCTCGCGTGCCGCACGTCGTCGTGGTCGGGGCCGGGATCGTGGGCGCCTCGATCGCCCACCACGCGGTCCGCCGCGGTGCGCGGGTGACGCTGGTGGAGCGCGGTGCGCCGGCCTGCGGCGCCACGGGCGCCTCCTTCGGCTGGATCGGCGCGCACGGCGACTGGCCCGGCGGTGCCCGGGACCTGCGCGCCGGTGTCCTGGCGCACTGGCGGCGGCTGGAGCGGGAGGTGCCGGGGTGCGGGTGCGCTGGAGCGGGTCGCTGTCGTGGCCGCGGCCGTGGGGCCGCGACGACGGCAGCGGCGCGGGGGAGGACGGCGCCGAGGACGACGTCGAGGTGCTGGGGGCCGCGCAGGTCGCCGCGCTGGAACCGGCCCTGCGGCGGCCTCCGCCGCGGGCGGTGCACGTGCGCAGCGACGGCGCGGTGGACGCGGCCGCCGTGACCACCGCCCTCGTGGAGGCCGCCCGCGCGGGCGGTGCCCGGGTGCTGCCCGGCACCGAGGTCCTGGACCTGCGCACCGCCGGCGGGCGGGTAGTGGGGGTGCGGACCTCCGCGGGGTCCCTGGCGGCCGACCGGGTGGTGCTCGCGGCCGGCGCGGAGGTGCCGCGGTTGTGCGCCGGCGTCGGGGTCGAGGTGCCCGTGGCGGCCTCCCCCGCCGTGCTGGTGCGCTTCGAGGCCCCCGCCGGGCTGGTGCGCACGCTCGTCGACGCACCGGGGGCCGAGGTGCGCCAGGACGAGCGCGGCGGGCTGCTGGCCTCCGTGGCCTGGCCGCAGGAGGGGGCCGGGGCGCTGGAGGGTGCCGTGCAGCGGACGGCGGACGCGGTCGCCGCCGCGTTCCGCGGCACCGGGGACCTCGCGCGGCGCACCGCGCGCACGGGCGTGCGGCCGGTGCCGGCCGGTGGTCCCGCCATCGGCCCGCTGCCCGGACTGCCGGGGGCCTCCGTGGCGGTGCTGCACCCGGGGGTGACGCTCGCACCGCTGGTGGGGCACCTGGTGGCCGGGGAGGTCGTCGACGGCCTGCAGGCGCCGCAGCTGCGCGGCTGCCGGGTCGCCGGGAACCTCGGGAGGAGCGGCGTCAGAGGAAGTACAGCCGGTTCAGCGACGTCGACTCCGCGGCCTGCGCGCTGACCGGTTCCCCGTCCACCGTGACCAGCCCGGAAGGGGCCACCCGCACCTGCGCGACGCGGTCGTTGCGCACCATCGAGCGGGGGCCGATCCCCCGCGTGCCGCGCACGCCCACCCGCCGCCTCCGCGTCGTCATGGCGTCGTTGCCGGCCTCGGCCGCGGCCTGCGCGACGAAGGCCACCGACAGGTCCGCGGCCGTCGCGCCGTGGGCGCCGAACTGCGGACCCAGCACGAGGGGTTCGGCGCGGTCGACGGCGGCGTTCGGGTCGCCGGTCACGCCGTAGGCGGGGAAACCCGCCTTGAGCACGAGCTCGGGCTTGGCGCCGAAGAACTCCGGCCGCCACAGCACGACGTCGGCCAGCTTGCCGACCTCCAGGGAACCGACCTCGTGGGCCAGGCCGTGCGCGATCGCCGGGTTGATCGTCAGCTTGGCGACGTAGCGCAGGGCCCGGGCGTTGTCGTGGCGGGGGTCCTCCGCGCCGAGCTCGGCCTTCATCTTGCCCGCCATCGCGAACGTGCGCCGGACCGTCTCCCCGGCCCGTCCCATGCCCTGCGCGTCGGAGGAGGTGATGGGGATGACGCCGAGGTCGTGCAGGACGTCCTCGGCGCCCATCGTGCCGGCGCGGATGCGGTCGCGGGCCAGGGCGGCGTCGCCGGGCAGGTCCTCCTTGAGGCCGTGCACCGACATGATCATGTGGTAGTGCTCGGCGATCGCGTCGCGGCCGAAGGGCAGCGTCGGGTTCGTCGAGGACCCGATGACGTTGCCCTCCCCGGCCATGCGCAGCACGTTCGGCACGTGCCCGCCGCCGCAGCCCTCGATGTGGAAGGCGTGGATGGTGCGCCCCTCCAGCACCGCCAGGGTGTCCTCGACCGACAGGCACTCGTTGAGGCCGTCGGTGTGCAGCGCGACCTGGACGTCGTGCTCCTCGGCCACCCGCAGCGCGGTGTCGAGCGCGCGGGCGTGCGCGCCCATGTCCTCGTGCACCTTGAACCCGCTGGCCCCGCCGTCGACGAGGGCCTCCACCAGCGAGCCGGGGTCCGAGGCCGAACCCCGCCCGAGGAACCCGATGTTCACCGGCCAGGCGTCGAAGGCGTTGAAGGCGTGCCGCAGCGCCCACGGGGAGTTCACGCCCACCCCCCACACGGGCCCGAACTCCTGGCCGATGATCGTGGTCACCCCCGAGGCCAGCGAGGCCTCCATGACGCGCGGGGACAGCAGGTGGACGTGGGTGTCGACCGCACCGGCCGTGGCGATGAGCCCCTCGCCGGAGACGATGCTGGTCCCGGTCCCGACGACGACGTCCACGCCGTCGAGGGTGTCGGGGTTCCCGGCCCGCCCGATCCCGCTGATCCGCCCCTCGCGGATGCCGATCGACACCTTGCGGATGCCGAGCACGGCGTCGACGACGACGACGTTGGAGATGACGACGTCGCAGGTCTCGGTGGCGCGGGCGGCCTTCAGGTGCAGCCCGTCGCGGGCGGTCTTGGCGAAACCCGCCAGGAACTCCTCCCCCGGCGCCTGCGCGTCGTGCTCGACCTCGACGACCAGGCCGCTGTCGCCGAGGCGGACGCGGTCGCCCGCGCGGGGGCCGTAGGTGCTCGCGTAGTCCGCTCCGCCGAGGCTCATGCCCGGTCCTCCCCGCTGGTCGTGGGTCTGCTGCTCGCGGGTGCGCTGGTGGGTGCGCTGGTGGGTCCGCCGGTGGGCCCGGGGTCGTCGAGGTAGCCGCAGGCGCGGGCGCGGCGCAGCGCCTCCTCGCGCGCCCCCGGTGCGTCGAGCGGGCCGTCGACGAGGCCGGCGAAACCGATCGCGACCCGCGCCCCGCCGATGGGCGTGAGGGCGACCGTGCGGGTCTGGCCGGGGTCGAAGCGGACCGTCGACCCGGCGTCGACGGCGGCGCGGCGGCCGTAGGCGGCGGCCCGGTCGAAGCGCAGCCGCGGGTTGACCTCGAAGAAGTGGAAGTGCGAGGTGACGCTGACCGGGACGTCCGCGGTGTTCGTCACGGCCACCTCGACGACGTCGTCGAAGACGACCGGCGCCGCGGCGCCGGCCAGCAGCGCCCCCGGGGCGTCGGGGCCCAGCGAACCGCCGCCGATCGGGTCGGGCACGACGACGAGGCGGGTGCCGTCGTCGAAGACTGCCTCGACCTCCACGCTGCGCACCACGTCGGCCACCCCGGGCAGGACGTCGGCGGGCCCGAGGGCGTCCCGGCCGGCGGCCATCGCCTCGGCCAGCCGGGCGCCGTCGCGCGCCGCCTCGCAGACGGTGTCGGCGATCAGGGCGGTGGCCTCGGGCACGTTCAGCCGCAGCCCGCGCCCGCGCCGGGCGCGGGCGAGCTCGGCGGCGGTGAAGATCAGGAGCCGGTCACGCTCGGTGGGCGTCAGGCGCATGGTGCCCACCGTAACCAGGGGGCGCGAGCGCCGGAACGCGGCCGGAACGCGCGTGCAACACCTGCGAAACACATGAGGAGCACCATAACCGACACCGTTTCGGTTACGGTGGCGCTGCAACGGCGCACCGGCAGACCTGGAGGACCTCCGCATGGACGGCACGTCCGCACCCGGCACCACCCCTGCGCCCACTCCCGCGCCCGGCCCACCGCCCGGGGACCAGCTCAAGGGCGGCGCCCTGGGGGCCGCCGGGATCACCGCGATGGTGGTCGCCGCGGCCGCACCGCTCACCGTCATGGCGGGCATCGCGCCCCTGGCCATCGCCGTCGGGGGCGTCGGGGCACCGGCGGGGTACCTGGCCGCCGGGATCGTCCTCACCGTCTTCGCCGTGGGGTTCACCGCGATGACGCGGCTGACCGGCGGCACCGGGGCGTTCTACTCCGTCATCGCCCTGGGCCTGGGCCGGCACCTGGGCGCGGGCGCCGGGGTCCTCGCCGTCGTCTCCTACAACGCGCTGCAGATCGGCGTCCACGGCCTGCTGGCCACGCAGTTCCAGGTCGCCTTCGCGCGGTTCACCGGCATCGAGGCGCCCTGGTGGCTGTTCGCCGCGGCCGGCATCGCGGCGGTGTGGGCGCTGGGCCGGCGCGGCGTCGACGTCGGCGCCAAGGTCCTCGGCGTCCTGCTCGTCGCCGAGACCCTGGTGCTCGCCCTGCTGGTGGCGGCGATCCTGCTGCGCGGCGGCAGCGACGGCCTGCACCCGGGGTCCTTCTCCCCCACCGCGCTCGCGGACCCGGGGATGCTCGGAATCCTGGGGTTCTGCTTCGCGGCGTTCATGGGTTTCGAGTCCACCGCCCTGTACCGGCGGGAGGCGCGCGACCCCGACCGCTCGATCCCGCGGGCCACGTTCGCCGCGGTCGCCTTCCTCGGGTCGTTCTACTGCCTCGTGGTGTGGGCGATCGTGCAGGCCTTCGGCGAGGACGGCGCCGTCGCGGCGGCCGCCGCCGACCCGGTGGGCATGTTCTTCACCGCCATGGACGTCTACGTCGGCGCGTGGGCCAGCGACCTCATGCTCGTGCTCGCCGTCACGAGCGTGCTGGCCTCGCAGGTCGCGTTCCACAACGCCGTCAACCGCTACGCCTTCACCCTGGCCCGGGACGGCCTGCTGCCCGCCGCGCTCGGCCACAGCCACCCCCGCTTCGGCTCCCCCGCCCGCGCGGGTGCGCTGCAGACCCTGCTGGCCGTCCTCGTCGTCGCGGGTTTCGCGCTCGCCGGCGCCGACCCGTACACCCAGCTCGTGCTGCTGGTGAACACCCCCGGCGCCGTCGGCGTCGTCCTGCTGCAGACGCTGACCTCCGTCGCCGTCCTGGTCCACCTCCTGCGCGGTGGGCGCTCGAGCAGGCCGGTGCTGCTGGCCGCGACCGCCGCCTCGGTGCTGCTGCTGGTCGCGCTGGTCCTGCTGGTGCGCCACGTGGGCCTGCTCACCGGCGCGGGCACGGCCACGAACGTCGTGCTCGTCGGCCTGGTGCCCCTGGTCCTGCTGACCGGTGCGGCGTTCGCCTCGCTGCTGCGCCGCCGGCGCCCGGCGGTGTTCGCCCGCATCGGCGGCGTCGAACGCACCGCGGAGCCCACCGCGGAACCCACCGCGGCAGCCCGCTCCACCCGCCCGACCCCGATCCCCGCTCTGGAGAACGCCTCGTGACCAGCACCCGCGCCGACCTCGTCGTGCTCGCCGACACCGTCCACACCCTCGACCCCGCCCGCCCCCGCGCGCAGGCCGTCGCGCTCGCCGACGGGCTCGTCGCGGCCGTGGGCGGGCGCGAGGAGGCCCGCGGGTGGTGCGGCACCGGCACCCGCGTGGTCGACCTGGGCGCGGCCACCCTCGTGCCCGGTCTCGTCGACGGGCACCAGCACCCGGTGATGGGGCTGGACATGACCGCCGGCGTGGACCTGTCGGCGGTCCGCACCGTCGACGACCTCGTGGACCGGTTGCGCGCCGCGGCGCTCGGCCTGGGCCGCGGCGAGTGGCTGCTGGGCTGGGGCCTGGACCCCAACACCTTCGCCGGCGGGCCCGTCACCTCCGAACCCCTCGTGCGGGCCGTCGGGCCGGACGTGCCGGTGTTCCTGCACCTGTTCGACGCGCACTCCGCGCTGGTGTCCCCGTGCGCGCTGCGGATCGCGGGGGTCGAGGGGCCGCGCGCCTTCGCCTCCGGCGCCAGCGTCGTGCTGGACGGGGACGGCCGGCCCACCGGGCACCTGCTGGAGAAGGAGGCGGTCGACCTGGTGTCGGTGCACCTGCCGGCCGAACCGCCCGCGCAGCGACGGGCCCGGCTGCGCGCCCTGCTGGAGCAGATGGCCGCCGGCGGGCTGACCGCCGCGAACGCCATGGACTTCGAGGGCGACTCCCACGAGCTGGTGCGGGCGCTGGAGGAGGACGGGGAACTGCCGCTGCGGCTGCGGTTCGCACCGTTCGTCGTGCCGGGCGCCGGCCGCGACGCGCTCGACCTCGTCGTCGAGCAGCAGCGCCTGCGCGGCCGCCGCTGGCAGGTCGAGGGCGCGAAGTTCATGATCGACGGGACCGTCGACGGCGGGACGGCGTGGCTGGAGGAGGCCGACACCCACGGCGAGTCGACCGCGCCGTTCTGGCCGGACCCGCAGGAGTACACCCGCGCCGTGCAGCACCTGGCCACCAACGGCGTCCCGACGGTCACCCACGCGATCGGCGACGCGGGGATCCGCCACGTGCTGCGCACGCTCGCCGGCACGCCGCGGCTCACGGCGGTCCCGCACCGCGTCGAGCACCTGGAGACGATGCCCTCCGACCTCGTCCCGCTGTTCCGCCGCCTCGACGTCACCGCGAGCATGCAACCCACCCACTGCACGCACTACACGAAGGCAGACCACAGCGACAACTGGTCGCAGCGGCTGGGACCGGAACGCGCCGGGCGCGCGTTCCGCACCCGCGACCTGCGGGAGGCGGGCGCGCGGCTGGCGCTGGGCTCGGACTGGCCCGTCGCACCGCACGACCCGCGGGCCGTGATGGCCGACGCCCGGTTGCGCCGCACCGCCGGCAACCCCGACGAGGAACCCGTGCTGCCCGCGCAGGCCCTCACGGCGGCGATGGCGCTGGAGGGCTTCACGACGGCGGCGGCCGCCGCCGCCGGGCTGGCCGACCGGGCGGGCCGGGTGCGGGTGGGCCACCGCGCCGACCTCACGGCCTTCCGCCTCGACCCGCTGCGCGCCGACCCGGACGAGTTCGCCCAGGCGCCGGTGCTGCTGACCGTGGTGGACGGCCGGCTCGTGCACCGCGACGAGGCGGTGGGAGCGTGAGCGGGACCGGCGGGGCGCACGGGCGGTGGAGCGGGACGAGGGGAGCACGGGACGTGAGCACGACGCAGGGGACGGACCAGGGGACGGACGGTGGCGCGGTGCGCTGGATGCCTCCGGAGTGGGCGCCGCACGAGCGGACGTGGATGGCCTTCCCGACCCCCAACGCGACGTTCGGGGACGCCGGCGGGCCCGACCTCGCGCGGGCGCGCGCGGCCTGGAGCGCCGTGGCCGGCGCGGTGGTCGCGCGCGAACCCGTGAGCGTCCTCGTGGCGCCGGGCGACCTGCCCGCCGCGCGGGAACTGCTCGACCCGCGCGTGGAGGTCGTCGAGGTCCCCCTCGACGACGCGTGGCTGCGCGACAGCGGGCCCACGTTCGTGCGCTCGGGCGGCGGGGCCGGTGGCGGGGCCGGCGCGCTGACCGCGGTCGACTGGCGGTTCAACGGCTGGGGCGCGCAGTCGTGGGCGGCCTGGGACCGCGACGCCCTCGTGGCCGCGCAGGTCGCCCGGCTCGCCGGCACGCCGGTCAGCCCCTCCCCGCTCACCCAGGAGGGCGGGGCGTTCCACGTCGACGGCGAGGGCACCGTGCTGCTCACCGACACCGTCCAGCTCGACCCCGACCGCAACCCCGGGTGGACGCGCGCGCAGGTGGAGGCGGAGGTGCACGCGCAGCTGGGGACGACGACGGCGGTCTGGCTGCCGCGCGGGCTCACCGCGGACTACGGCGAGTTCGGCACCCGCGGGCACGTCGACATCGTCGCCGCGTTCTGCCGCCCCGGGACCGTGCTCGTCCACACCCAGCCCGACCCCGCCCACCCCGACCACGCCGTGAGCACCGAGGTGGCGGACCTGCTGCGGCAGGCGGTCGACGCCCGCGGCCGGCGCCTGGAGGTGCTGGAGCTGCCCGCGCCGCGGGTGAGCGAGGTGGACGGGGAGCTGGTGGACTTCTCCTACGTCAACCACTACGTCGCGAACTCCGTCGTGGTCGCGTGCGCCTTCGACGACCCGCGCGACGCGGACGCCGTCCGGGTGCTGCGCGCCGCCTACCCCGGCCGGGAGGTGGTGGGCGTCGACGCGCGCGACGTGTTCGCCTTCGGCGGCGGGATCCACTGCATCACCCAGCAGCAGCCCGCCGCGCCGACGGCCTGAGGGACGGAGCTCCGGTGGCCCGCCCCATCACCCCGCTGCTCTCGCGCGAGCGGATCTTCGCCGCGGCGCTGGCGCAGGTGGACGCCACCGGGACCCTGGCGCTGCCGAGGCTGGCCAGGGACCTCGGCGTGAGCACCTCCTCCCTCTACCACCACGTCAAGGGCGGGCGGGAGGAGGTCGTCGAGGGCATCCGCGGCCTGCTCACCGAGGGCTCGATGCCCACCAGCCGCCACGAGGGCGAGGGCTGGCGGGAGTTCACCCACCGCTGGGCCGTGCAGTACCGGGCCGCGTTCGCCGCGCACCCGGCCGCGGTGCCGCTGATGACCGCCCAGACCGTCACGCACCCGGCGACGCTGGCCAGCTACGAGCTGCTGGCCGAGGTGCTGCACGAGGCGGGCTTCGGCGACGAGGAGCTGCTGCACGCGGTGACCGTCCTCGACTGCTTCGTGCTGGGCTCCGCGCTGGACGCCGGTGCACCGGTGGACGTCTGGGCGGACACCGGCCTGCCGGGCTCGAGGCTGTCGCGGGCGGTCCGGGCGACGCGGCTGCAGCCCGGCGACCGCTCGCTGCGCTCGTTCCAGCTCGGCCTGCGCAGCCTGCTGGCCGGGCTCGACGAGCTGCGCACCGGTCACCCGCCCGCGGCGGCCGGCCGCAGCTGAGGGCCGGTCCGGCGCCGCCGGCCCGCGGGCGGGGGCCGCGCGGGAGCCGCTCAGCGCGCCAGCCGGTCCTGCAGCAGCAGCGCCGCCGCCCCCACGGCCGGAGCGGTCGCCGCGGCGGTGGAGACGGTGACGGTGACCGCGCGGCCCCAGGCGCGCGAGCCGGCGGCGCCGGTGCGGCGGGTGATGGCCGGCCCGTACAGCGACGAGGACGCCGCGAACCCCGGGCCGGTGAGCACGAGCAGGTCGAGGTCGAAGAGGTTCACCAGGGACTCCGCCGCCGCGGCGACGTAGCGCGCGGAACCCTCCACGAGCGCGCGGCAGGCCCCGCCGCCGGCGCGGGCGGCGCGGGCGACGGCGGAGAAGTCCCCGACGGTCGAGCGCGGGGCACCGGGCTCCAGGTTCGCCTCCGCGCGCGCCACCGGGTCGGCCAGGGCGCGGGCGACGACGGCGGCCGGGCCGGCGACGGCCTCCAGGCAGCCCTGCCCGCCGCACCAGCAGGACGGGCCGTCGACGTCCACGACGACGTGGCCGAACTCCCCGGCCTGCCCGCGCGCACCGCGGTGGGCCGAACCCGCCAGGACGATCCCGGCGCCCAGCCCCGTCCCCATGTAGAGCGCGGCGAACGAGCGCGCGGCGTCCACGCGCGCCACCCAGTACTCCCCGACGGCGGCCGCGGTGGCGTCGTTCTCCGCGAGCACCGGCCAGCCGGTCACCTCCTGCAGCCCCGCCCGCAGCAGCTCCGGCTCCAGCCCCCCGGGCGTCCCGGGCGGGCCGCCCGGTGCGGTGCCGCTGCCGCGCCGGGGACCGCCGTAGACCAGGCCGATGCCCAGGCAGCGCTCGCGGCGCTCGCCGGAGCCCTCGATGAGGGTCTCGACGTCGCGCGCGAGCCGGTCCACGAGCTGCGCGGCGCTCTCGCCGGGCGGGACGCTGCTGGTCAGCCGGGCCAGGACGCCCCCGGTCTGGCTGGTGAGCACGCACGTGGTGGTGGCCGGGCCCAGGTCGATGCCCACCGCGGTGCGCCCGCCGGGGTCGAGCTGCAGCAGGGTGCGCGGCTTGCCGGCGGTGGGGGTGCGGCCCACCTCGACGACGACGCCGTCCTGCAGCAGGCGCCGCACGGTCGTGGACACCGACGCCTCGGTGAGACCGGTGATCGCCGCCAGCTCCACCCGGCTGACGGGACCGGAGGCGCGCAGCGCGTCCATGAGCCGCTCGCGCGCACCGGGGCCGCCGCGCCGGCGCACCGCCGCGGGACCGGGTGCGGGACCGAGGTTGCCGGTGCTGTCGACGGTCGTCACGGCCGCCGCCCGGCAGCCGCCGCGTCGCGGGAGGTGGGCGCGGTGGAGCGGGGCTGGGTCACGGGTGCTCCTCGACGGCGACGGCCGGGGGTGCGGCACCCCGTCCACGGTGGCTGGCTGCCCGCACTGTAGCCGGGCGCGACCCGGTCGCAGGATGCTTGACGCCCCTTACTCAAGCTCGTTAAGTTTCCGTCCGACGGGTCGCGCTCCTCCCGGCCACCGATGGGGGTGATCGCGGGAGCGACCTGGCACTCGCACCGCCGCGAGCTGCGGCGCCCACCCCGAGGACCCTCGATGCCTTCCTCCCCGCTCCCCGGCAGCGCCGTCCGCCCGCGCCCCACCGGCCGCACCCGCCTGCTGCGCCTGGCCGCCGCCGGCGCCACCGCGCTCACCCTGCTCGCCACCGGCTGCTCGGCCGGCAGCTCCGACTCCGGCGACAGCGCCTCGACGCTGGTCGCCTACACCGGCCAGGCCGGCGACTACCAGGTCAACTTCAACCCGTACTCGCCCTCGGACATCGGTGGTCGGGGCCTCGTCTACGAACCGCTGTTCTTCATCAACAAGACCGCCGCCGACGCCGAGCCGAAGCCGCTGCTGGGCACCGAGCAGTCCTGGAACGAGGACGGCACCGTCCTCAGCGTGACGCTCCGCGAGGGCGCCACCTGGTCCGACGGCGAACCCTTCACCGCCGACGACGTCGTCTTCACCTACCAGATGCTGCTGGACAACGAGGGCATCAACGAGACCGGGTTCGACGGGGCCGTCGCCAAGGTCGACGACACCCACGTCACCTTCAGCTGGCCCGAACCCGCGTACACCTCCGGCCCCGACGTCCTCAGCTCCATCGTCATCGTGCCCGAGCACATCTGGAAGGACGTCGACCCCACGGCCGACGTCATGGAGGAACCCGTCGGCACCGGCGCGTACGTCCTCAGCGACTTCAAGGGGCAGGCCTTCACCCTCGACGCGAACCCGGAGTACTGGGGCGGTGCGCCGAAGGTGGCGAAGGTCCGCTTCCTCGCGCTGTCCGGCAACCAGGCCGGCGCCGACGCCATCGCGGCCGGGACGATCGACTGGCAGACCGGGCCGATCCCCGACATGGCGAACACGAACAAGAACTTCCCGAACTACGACACCGGCTCCGTCGCCCAGAACCAGATGGTGCTCGGCGCGTGCGCGAACGCGGCCCTGGGCTGCGAGGGCCCGCAGACCGACCCCGCCGTGCGCCAGGCCCTCTTCCACGCGATCGACCGCACCCAGCTCAACAAGCTCGCCTTCCAGGACACCGCCGCCGAGATCTCCCCGTCGATGGCGCTGACCAGCACCCAGGCGGAGACCATCTCCGCGCAGGTGGAGCCCAGGGTCGCCCCCGCGACGGCGGACCCGCAGACGGCCTCGCGGCTGCTGGAGGCGGCCGGCTGGGTGAAGGGCCCCGACGGCATCTACGCCAAGGACGGGGAGAAGCTCTCGCTGACCATCGAGGTCGTCACCGGCTGGACCGACTACATCACCGCCATCCAGACGATCGCCGCCCAGGCCGAGGCCGCCGGCATCCAGGTCGAGGCGGCGCAGTCGTCGTGGAACGAGTGGACCGACAAGCGCTTCAAGGGCGACTTCGAGCTGGCGATCGATTCGCTGTGGCAGGGACCGGCCCCCGACCCGTACTACCTCTACAGCTACTTCTACGACGGGCGCATGACCGCCCCCGTCGGCACGAAGGCCAACGGCAACAACTGGTCCCGCTTCTCCGACCCGGCCGTCGACGCGGCCCTGGACGCCCTCCAGAAGCTGCCCCCGGAGGACACCGCCGGGCGCCAGGCCCAGTTCGACGTCATCCAGACCGCCGTCGCCACCCAGATGCCGTACGTCCCCGTCATGACCGGCTCCAACACCAGCGTCTGGAACACCGCGAAGTTCTCCGGCTGGCCGGTGGACGGCGAGCAGTACGCCTTCCCCGCGGTGTGGTCGGACTTCGACGCGGCCGAGATCCTCAAGACGCTGACCCCCAAGGCCGCGGGCTGACCCGTGAGCTACCTGCTGCGCAAGCTCGGCTTCTACGCGGTCGCCTTCTGGGCCGCGCTGACGCTGAACTTCGTCATCCCCCGCCTGCTGCCCGGCGACCCGGTCGACATCCTGCTGGCCAAGCTCAGCCAGCGGGGTGCGGTCGTGACCCCGGAGACCCGCAAGGCCTACGCGACGCTGCTCGGCGGTGACACCGACGCCTCGCTGCCCTCGCAGTACCTGACGTACCTGGCGAACATCTTCCGCGGCGACCTGGGGACGTCGATCAGCTACTTCCCGGCCCCGGTCACCGAGGTCATCGCCGCCTCGATGCCGTGGACGGTCGTGCTCATCGGCATCGCGACCGTCATCGCCGCCTTCCTCGGCGTCCTGCTCGGCGCCTTCGTCGGCTGGCGGCCGGGGACGTGGCTGGACTCGATGGTCCCGGCGACCACCCTGCTGGCGGCGGTCCCCTACTTCTGGCTGTCGCTGGTGCTGGTCTACGTCCTGTCCCGGGTGCTGGACCTGTTCCCCGCCCAGGGCGGCTACGACGTCGTCCTGTCCCCGGGCTGGAGCCTGGAGTTCATCGGCTCGGCCGTCTACTACGGGTTCCTGCCGGCGCTGACGATCGTGCTCGCCTCGATCGGCGGCTGGCTGCTGGGCATGCGCAACATGATGGTCTCGACGCTGTCGGAGGACTACGTCCTCACCGCCCGCGCCAAGGGCCTGCCGGCCCGCTGGGTGCTGCGCGACTACGCGGCGCGCAACGCGGTCCTGCCCTCGATCGCCGGTTTCGCCATCTCGCTGGCGTTCGTGGTGTCCGGCTCCGTCGTCACCGAGCAGGTGTTCTCCTACCCGGGCATCGGCTCGCGGCTGCTGGCCGCGGTGACGAACAACGACTACGCGCTCATGCAGGGCGTCTTCCTCTTCATCACCCTCGCCGTCCTCGGCGCCAACCTGGTGGTCGACCTGCTGTACGGCCTCATCGACCCGCGCACCCGCGCCCGGTGACCCCGGTGGGAACGGAGCACAGATGACCGACACCCAGTCCGTCCCCGCGGCCGGTGCCGCGCCGGCCCGCCCGGCACCGCGGCCGGGCCCCGTCCCGGCGTGGCGGCTGCTGCTGCCGACCATGACCCCGTGGCTGGCCACCGGGCTCGTGCTCGTGGGGGGCATCTGCCTCTTCGGGATCCTCGGTCCGCTGCTGGTCGGCGACCCCGACGCCATCCGCGACGTCGGCCTGCAGGCCCCGTCCGGCGAGCTGTGGCTGGGCACCACCCAGACCGGCCAGGACGTCTTCGCCCAGCTGGCCCACGCGACGCGCGGCTCGCTGCAGATCGGCTTCCTCGTCGGCGTCCTCGCCACGGTGCTGTCCGCGTTCTTCGGCATCTACGGCGCCTACCTCGGCGGCGCCGCCGACGAGGCCTTCTCGCTGCTGACCAACGTCTTCCTGGTCATCCCCGGCCTGCCGCTGGTCATCGTCATCTCCGGCTTCGTGCCCCGCGAGAGCCGCGGGCTGTGGACCATCGCGGTCGTGCTGGCGCTGACCAGCTGGGCCGCCTCCGCGCGGGTGCTGCGCGCGCAGACGCTGTCGGTGCGCAACCGCGAGTACGTCGCCGCCTCCCGGCTGTCCGGCGAGCGCGCCTGGCGGGTCATCGTCGTGGAGATCCTGCCGAACCTGCTGCCCGTGCTGGCCTCGCAGTTCGTCTTCGCCGTCATCGCCGCCGTCCTCGGCGAGGCCGGCCTGTCCTTCCTCGGCCTGGGCGCCTCCGGGTCGGCCACCCTGGGCACGATGCTCTTCTACGCCCAGAACGGCTTCGCGCTGCCGCTGGGCGCCTGGTGGTGGTTCGCCCCGCCGGGTCTGCTCATCGCCCTGCTGGGCACCGGGCTGTCCCTGGTCAACTTCTCCATCGACGAGATCGTCAACCCCCGGCTCAAAAACGCCCGCCTGCACCGCAGGCGGGCCCGCCAGGCGGCCAGGGCCGCGAAGGGAGGCGCACGGTGAGCGCGCGCACCGGCGGGACCCCGTCCCGCCCCTCGACCCGCCCCAGCGAGCGCGAGGCCGTGCTGAGCGTCCGCGACGTCAGCGTCGTCTACGAGACCGACGAGCCCGTCACCGCCGTCGCGGGCGCCTCCTTCGAGCTGCACCGCGGCGAGGTCCTCGGGCTGGCCGGCGAGTCCGGCTGCGGCAAGACGACGCTGGCCTACGCCGTCAGCCGGCTGCACCAGCCGCCCGCCCGCATCGCCGGCGGGTCGGTCGTCTTCCACGACCGCTCCGGCCAGGACGTCGACGTGCTGGCCCTGGACGAGGAGCAGATGCGCCGCTTCCGCTGGGCGAAGCTGTCGATGGTCTTCCAGGGCGCGATGAACGCCCTCAACCCCGTCCGCAGCGTCGGCGCCCAGCTGGACGACACCCTGCGCGCCCACGACCCCGGCATGGACCGCCGGCAGCGCCGCCGGCGCTGCGAGGAGGTGCTCACCCGGGTCGGGGTGGCCCCCGACCGCTACCGCGCCTACCCGCACGAGCTGTCCGGCGGCATGCGCCAGCGCGTGATGATCGCGATGGCCATGCTGCTGGAACCGCAGGTCATGGTCATGGACGAGCCGACGACGGCGCTCGACGTCGTGGTCCAGCGCGACATCCTCCGCGAGATCGTGCGGCTGCGCGACGAGATGGACTTCGCCGTCGTCTTCATCACCCACGACCTGCCGCTGCTGCTGGAGATCAGCGACCGCATCGCCGTCATGCTGCGCGGGGAGATCGTCGAGCTCAACACCGCCGACACCCTGTACCGGCACGCCCGGCACCCCTACACCCGCAAGCTGCTGGGCTCCTTCCCGAGCCTGAGCGGGGAGCGCGGCGCGTTCGTGCGCACCGGCGTCCTGGACCAGCAGCAGGAGGAGATCGCGTGAGCACCGTCCAGGTGACCAACCTGACCAAGGAGTACCGGCTGCGCGACGGCCTGCGCCGCAAGACCCTGCGCGCGGTCGACCGGGTCAGCTTCGAGCTGCTGCCCCGGCGCACCGTGGCGCTCGTCGGGGAGTCCGGGTCCGGCAAGTCGACGATCGCCAAGCTGCTCACCCGCCTGGAGCGGCCGACCTCGGGCTCGGTCGAGGTCACCCTGGCCGACGGCACCCCCGTGCACGGCTCGATGTACCGCCGGCAGGTGCAGATGGTCTTCCAGGACCCCTTCGCCTCGCTGAACCCGTTCCACTCCGTCGGGCACCACATCGCCCGCCCGCTGCTGCTGCACCAGCGCACCAGCGGCGCCCGGCAGACCCACGAGCGCGTGCTGGAGATGCTGGAGCGGGTCAACCTCTCCCCCGCCGAGCTCGTGGCGGCCCGGCGCCCGCACGAGCTGTCCGGCGGCCAGCGCCAGCGCGTCGCGATCGCGCGGGCGCTCGCACCGGGGGCGCAGGTCCTCGTGGCCGACGAGCCGGTCTCGATGCTCGACGTGTCCATCCGGCTGGGCGTGCTCAACCTGCTCGCGCGCCTGCAGCGCGAGGAGGACCTGGCCGTCCTCTACATCACCCACGACCTGGCGACCGCCCGGCACTTCTCCGACGAGATCCTCGTGCTCTACCGCGGGCGGGTCGTCGAGCGGGGACCGGCCGACGCCGTCATCCTCGACCCGCACCACGACTACACCAAGCTGCTGGCCCTGGCGGCCCCCGACCCCGAGCGCCTCGGCAAGGTCGTGGCGGGCGAGGGGGCACCCGACCGCGCCTCCATCGACAACAGCGTCTGCTACGACCACCACCGCGGCGCGTGGGTGCACGTCGACGAGGCGGCCGCACGCGCCGAGCAGGCCCGCGGCTCCCTCGCCGTCGGCACGTGAGCGCCCCCCGCACCCCTCTGGAGAGGACCACCGTGGACGAACGCACCCTGCACGAGGGCTGGACGCTGGAACCCGTGACCGGCGAGCTGCCGCCACGGGTGCGCGAGGCCTTCGCCGCCGGCGCGCTGCCGGCGCAGGTGCCCGGCAGCGTGCACACCGACCTGCTGGCGGCCGGGGCGGTCGACGACCCGTACGCCGGCCTGGGCGAGCAGGAGCTGGAGTGGCTGCACCGCAGCAGCTGGGACTACCGCCTCGCCTTCGAGGCCGCGCCCGCCGCCGAGGGCGAGCGCGTCGACCTGGACTTCGCCGGCCTGGACACCGTCGCCACCGTCGTGCTCAACGACCGCGAGCTGGGCCGCACGGCGAACATGCACCGCAGCCACCGCTTCGCCGTGGCCGGCCTGCTGCGCGAGGGCCGCAACGAGCTGCTGGTGCGCTTCTCCTCCGCGCTCGAGCACGCCGAGGCCGTCGAGAAGGACGTCGGCGCCCGGCCGCGCGCGTACGGGCACCCCTTCAACGCCGTGCGGAAGATGGCGTGCAGCTTCGGCTGGGACTGGGGGCCGGACCTGCAGACCGCCGGCGTGTGGCGCCCGGTCGTGCTGCGGCGCTGGCGCACCGCCCGCATCGCCGCCGTGCGGCCGCTGGCCGACCTCGACGGCGGCACCGGCGTGCTGCGGGTGCACGTGGACCTCGAGCGCTCCGGGCTGGAGGAGGCGGGCGAGCTGGCCGTGCGGGTGCGCCTGCGCGACCTGCCCGGCCGCGAGGACGTGCTCGCCGCGGCGAGCGTCCCCGCCGGCGCCTGCACCGCCGCCCTCGAGCTGCGCGTCCCCGACGCACCCGTGTGGTGGCCGGTGGGCCACGGCGAGCAGCCCCTCGTGCACGTCGACGTGGAACTGGCCCTGCCGGGACCGGGCGGCGCGGTGGAGGGCGGGGTGCTCGACCGCGCCACCCGCCGCACCGCCTTCCGCTCCGTGCGCCTGGACACCGCCCCCGACGAGCACGGGTCCGCGTTCGCGCTGGTCGTCAACGGCGCCCCGGTCTTCGCCCGCGGGGTCAACTGGATCCCCGAGGACCACCTGCTGACCCGGCTGGACCGCGGGCGCTACGCGGCCGCGCTGGATCGCGCGCTGGAGGCGCACTGCAACCTCGTGCGGGTGTGGGGCGGCGGCATCTACGAGGCCGACGAGTTCTACGACCTGTGCGACGAGCGGGGCCTGCTGGTGTGGCAGGACTTCCTGCTGGCCTGCGCGGCCTACGCCGAGGAGGAACCGCTGCGCTCGGAGATCGAGGCGGAGGCCCGCGAGAACGTGGCGCGGCTGTCGGCGCACCCCTCGCTGGTCGTCTGGAACGGCGGCAACGAGAACCTCTGGGGCCACGAGGACTGGGGGTGGAAGGAGCAGCTGGGCGGCAGCAGCTGGGGCCTGGCCTACTACGAGGAGGTCTTCCCCGCCGTGCTGGCCGAGCTGGACCCCAGCCGCGCCTACACCCCCGGCAGCCCCTCCAGCCAGGGGGCGCCGGCCGGCACGCACCCCAACGACCCCGACCACGGCAGCAGCCACGAGTGGAACGCCTGGAACTCGCGCGACTGGAGCACCTACCGCGACCGCGTCCCGCGGTTCTGCTCCGAGTTCGGCTGGCAGGCGCCCCCGTCCGCGGCGACCCTGGCGGAACTGCTCGAGCCCGCCGACCGGCGCCGGGACTCCGCCGTCTTCCTGGTGCACCAGAAGGCCGAGGACGGCAACGGCAAGCTCGACCGCGGCATGGCGCCGCACTTCGGCGTCCCCGCCGCCTTCGACGACTGGACGTGGGCCGCGCAGCTGAACCAGGCGCGCGCGGTCTCCTGCGCCGTGGAGCACTTCCGCTCCTGGTGGCCGCGGACCGCGGGCAGCGTCTACTGGCAGCTCAACGACTGCTGGCCGGTGACCTCCTGGGCCGTCGTCGACGGCGCCGGGCGGCGCAAGCCCGCCTTCCACGCCCTGCGGCACGCCCACGCCCCGCGCCTGGCGACGATCCAGCCGCGCGAGGGGACCCCGCAGCTGCTGCTGGTCAACGACACCGCCACGGCCTGGACGGGCCGGGCCTGCGCGCGCCGGGTCGACCTGGCCGGGCGCGAGCTGGCGGCGGCCGAGTTCGACGTCGCCGTGCCGCCGCGCTCGGTGGGCGCGCACGCGCTGCCCGGCGGTCTGACGGAGGTCGCCGACCCGACGGGCGAACTGCTCGTCGCCGACGTCGGCGGGCAGCGGGCCGTGCACGCCTTCGCCGAGGACCGCGACCTCGGCTACGACCCCGAACCGCTGCGGACCGCGGTCACCGCCGTCGAGGGCGGGTACGCCGTGCGGGTGCGGGCGCACGCCGTGGCCCGCGACGTCACCCTGCTCGCCGACGCCGTGGCCCCCGACGCCGTCGTCGACGACGCGCTCGTCACCCTGCTCGCCGGGGAGTCGCGCACGTTCTCGGTGCGCACCCGCGCGGTGGTCGACCCCGCGGCGTTCAGCGCGGCGCACGTGCTGCGCAGCGCCAACGGGTTCGGCAGCGCGGCCGGGAGCGCGACGTGGTGACCCGGGCGCGGGCGGCGGCACGCCCCCGCCGGCCGGTCGGCGTCGTCCTGGCCGGTCCCACCCCGCGCGTGGGGGTCGAGCCGTACATCGTGGAGATGGCCGCGGGCGTGGAGCAGGTCCTGCACCCCGCCGGGCACAGCCTGCTCCTGCTCGTGGTCGACGGCCTGGAGGCGGAACTGGCGACCTACCGCCGCTGGCGGCGCGACGGGACGGTCGACGCCGTCGTGGTCGTCGACCTGGTGCGCGGCGACCGGCGCCCGGAGGAGCTGGCCCGCCTCGGCGTGCCGTTCGTGCTGGCCGGCCACCACGACGGCGAGCGCGCCACGACCAGCGTGGTGACCGACGACGCCGCGGTCACCAGCACGGCGCTGGAGTTCCTCGCCGGGCTCGGGCACCGCTGCGTGGGACGGGTCACCGGCCCCTCCTCGCTGGTGCACACCGACGAGCGCAGCACCGCCATGCGCGAGACGGCCGAGCGGCTCGGGGTGCGGGTGGCCACCCGCGAGGCCGACTACACCGCCGAGGAGGGGGTGCGGGCCGCCACCGCGCTGCTGGCCGGACCCGGGGCGCCGACCGCGCTCGTGTTCGACAACGACGTCATGGCCGTCGCCGCCCTGGAGCACCTCACCCGCACCGGGACCCGCGTGCCCGAGGACGTCAGCCTGCTCGCGGCCGACGACTCCCCCCTGTGCGAGCTGGCGGTGCCCGGCATGTCCGCCGTCAGCACCGACGTCCACGACCGCGGGGTCCGCCTGGGCGAGGCCGTGCTGCAGGTGCTCGCCGGTGCGCCGCCGCGGCAGATCCCCGGCCCGCAGGTGCGCGTCGTCGCGCGCGGCACCACCGGCGGGGTGCTCGCACGGACCCCGTGAGCCCCCGGAGCTGCACCGGTGCACACGTCGGGCGCCGTTCACGGGAACGACACGCAGGAAGTCCGGGGATCCCTGTTTCGGCCCTCGGCGGGTGGGTACCGCTGAGTGCAGGACGCCAGCAGATGCTGGAACTTCGAAGGAGGAAGAGGCACATGCTTTCGGGACTCACCACCATCGACGACCTGTACAGCGCGACCGTGTACGGCACCGACGGCGACAAGATCGGCAAGGTGGAGGACGTCTACCTCGACAACGCCACCAGCCAGCCCGAGTGGGTGTCGGTCAAGACGGGCCTGTTCGGTTCCAACATCTCCCTCATCCCGCTGTCGCAGGGCTCGTTCTCCGGTGACCGCGTCGAGGTGCCGTTCGACAAGGCGAAGGTCAAGGACGCCCCGCACCACGACCCGGGCCGCGAGCTGTCCGAGACCGACGAGCAGGAGCTGTACCGCTACTACGGCGTCGGCTACTCCAGCTCCTCGAGCACCGACACCACCACGACCGGCACCACCGCCGACTTCGCGGGCGGCGGCACCACCGGGATGACCGGTGAGCACGCCACGAGCACCACCGGCGTGACCGGCACCACGGGCACCGGCACCACCGGCCGCACCGAGACGGCCGGCACCACCGGCATGACGGACCGCACCGACACCGTCGGGCACGACACCTCCGGTCCGAACACCGACAACGCCATGACGCGCTCCAAGGAGGAGCTGCGCGTGGGCACCGAGACCCGCGAGGCGGGCCGGGCGCGCCTGCGCAAGCACATCGTCTCCGAGCGCGTCTCGCGCACCGTCCCGGTCTCCCACGAGGA
>NZ_JBJLSF010000048.1:0-33359 GCF_050871885.1 Kineococcus aridisoli
CACGACCGGCCCGGTGGGGCAGCTGCGCGCAGCTGCCCCACCGGGCCGGTCGTGCCGTCCTCGCGGACCTCAGCCCTGCGCGGAGGTGCTGGCCTCGTCGGTGCTGCTCGAGCCGGCGCCGACGTCGCTCCACAGCTGGGCGTACTGTTGAGCGGACTTCGGCATCTTCGTGCCGCCGGTCAGCTTCCAGTTGTTCTCGTCCTTGTCGATCTCGAAGATCGTCTCGGCGAGGACCTGACCGGGGCCGGAGCCGGCGTTGGAGGAGAAGAAGTCGTACATGCCCTCGAAGAAGCCGGGGCTGTCACCGTTCTTGCCCGAGCCGTTCCACTCCGGCAGCACCATCGGGATGCCCAGGCTCTTGGCGACCTGCTGGTGCGCGGCCAGCCCCTTGGGGCCACCACCGCCGTCGAGCTCGTCCAAGCCGGCGTCGAACTCCTCGCGCGTGGCGGCGTAGGGGTAGTGGTTGTAGTAGTCCACCCCGTAGACGTCCCAGACGCCCTTCTCCAGCAGGTCCGCGGAGTTGCCGTCGTAGCCGTTGGACTCCCGGTTCAGCGTCGCGGTCAGCAGCGCCTGCGGCATGATCTGCTTCTGCAGCTTGCGGTAGCGCTCGGCGGCCTGCTTGAACTGCTCGGTCTCCCCCGCGGTGACCGACCAGGCGAACCAGCTGCCGTTCATCTCCCAGCCCAGCGAGATGAACGGGATGCCGTCGCGCTCGCCCCAGCCCTTCTTGATGTTGGTGAGCTGCTGCTTCCACTTCTCGTCGTACTCGCCGGCGGCGGCCGCGGCCCAGGACCCGCCCTCCTCGAAGGGCGAGACGGAGATGATCAGGGACTTGTTCCACTTGTCCTCGGCGTACTCGCCGCCGGGCTGCAGCTGCGGCACGTTGATGCCGTTGTCGCCGCCGTTGGCCCAGGTGGTGGCGATCTCGGTAGGGGTGCCGCGCAGCTGGCCGATGGCGCCGGTGTCCCCGGAGGCCCCGGAGAGCCAGTCCCCCGCCTTGATGGCGGCTCGGGTCACGCCTGCAGCGGTGGAGGTGCTGCTCGACGGAGACGCCGCAGCCTCGCTGTCCTGGCCGTCCTCGCTGTCCTCGCTCCCCGCCTGGCCCGGCTCGCCGCAGTCCGACGCCCGCGCGGCGGCCTTGCGGCGGGTCTCCTCGCTGAAGGTGGGCGCGGCGGAGGGGCCGTCGCTGACCGCGTAGTCCTCCGCCTGCTGGTCCTGCACCTCGGAGCTGTCCTTCTCGCTCTGAGTGGTCACGCAGGTGTCGCTGTCCTGATCCGTACCGGAGCCCGCCTCCTCGTCCTGCGCGGAAGCAGTGGGTGATGCCGTCGCAGAGGAGGTGGCGGTCTCGTCCGCCTCCGGCTCCTGCGGGTCCGCACCGTCCTGCTCATCCGCCCGCTGGGTGCTGCTCGGTTCGGGAGCGCTCGTCGGGGCTGCGCTGGACGGCTCCTCCTGCGGCCGCTGCTCGTCGGCGTCCTGCTCGTCGGCGTCCTGCTCGTCGGCGTCCTGCTCGTCGGCGTTGCCGTCCGTGGAGGTTTCGTCCTCGTCGTCGTTGAAGCCGAGGAAGAAACCGATGACCGTGTTCCACGCCTTGGTCAGAGCGCCCTGGTCATCCGGGTCCGGCGCGAGCGGCGCCTGCTCGGGGAGCAGGAACAGCGTGCTCGCCTTCCCGGTCACCTTCACCTTGACGGTCGTGGTGTCCCCGGACTGCTTCTGCTCCAGCTCGGCGCCGGCGGAGGGCACCATCGTGCCGTCCACGAGCGTGGCCGCACCGGCGGCAACGGCTTCCCCGTCGATGGTGAGCGTCAGCGTGCGCGGCTTCGGGCTGGCGCCGTTGACCTGCTCGGGCTGCTGGAAAAGCGAGACCATCGTGCCGCCGCCAGGCACGCCGGCGGTGAACAGGCGCGTGGACTCATCGCTGCCCTGGACGCTGAAGGCGAGCCACTCCTGAGCGGGTCGAGGGCTGGCGGCCGCGGAGGCCGCCGCGTGCGCCGGGCCGGCCAGCAGCGTGGACGTCCCCGCGGCCAAGGCGATGGCCGTGGCCGCGGATCGGGTGCGGGTTCGGCGCCGGCTGCGCGAGAGCGCGCGCTGCGAGCCGTCGGCTGGCGCCGCTTCTGGGAAGTGCTGCATCAAGACCTCGCAAGTAGGGGGATCACCAGGGGGCAGGCGCCTCATCAGCCGGGCTGAGCTGAGGCCCGGAGGGAGGCCGGTGTGCCGTACGCGCGGGGGCGAGGACAGGCACGGCGGCTCCCGGTGCTGACGACTCCGGGTCCGTCGGTGCGGGCTTCGACGCCCGGAGACGGCGAAGCTGCGCCCGCAGGCCCCAGAGTGAGGCGGTCTCTGCAGGTCATGCAGTAGAGAAGATAGCCCCTGAGTACGCTGTGAGTGTAGTAGCCCACTCAGAGTGGTCCGCTGCTCCACTGAGGGCATGATCAGCACCGAGGTCGGTGGGTCCGGCGCTCACCTGCCACAATCGGTGCGACCACGAACGTTGTGCCGAGAAGATGAGAAGGGCGGGGTCTCGCGTGCCGATTCCGCGGAAATCGCAGCCCGAAGAAGGGTCCATCGCCCAGCGATTGGACCTGCTTTTCGAGTATGCGCACCCTGCGGACCGCGGGCCATACACCGTTGAGGAAGTCGCCGCAGCCTTGACCGAGCGCGGAGACAAGGTCGCCGCCAGCTACATCTACGCGCTGCGCAGCGGAGCGAAGGACAATCCGACCGTCAATCGCCTGCGGGCCTTGGCGGACTTCTTCGGCGTTCCGGTGACGTACTTCTTTGAGGAGCAGTCGCGCGAGGAGATCGCCGCAGCCCTGGAGATGGCTCGCGTCATGCGCAAGCACAACATCGTGATGCCGAGCTCGCGTGCTCTCGGGAGTGCTGACTCGCCTGACCAGGCGCGGGCGCAGGCCGAGCGCTGGGAACGCATCGCCTCCCTGCTGCAGAGTTCCGACCTCGGCGGCCGCAAAGGCGTTGCCGGACGCACGCGCCCGGTGAACGCGAACCTCGACGACGACGGCGAGGGCGAGTAGCCCTCCCCTGGCAGCGGCCCGCGCCCTAGACCGCGACCTGCTCCCCCGCAGCGACCAGGTCGATGCGCGAGCCGATGACCACCCGCCGCGCCTGCTCCAAGTGCAGCCATGCGGGCAGTTCCAGCGCGATGCCAGCCGGCGCCGCGAGCGTGTCGCCCCCCCGCGGCGCCTCCAGCGAGGTGCGGCTGGGAGTGCCGGCCTCTCGCAGCAGCAACCGCCGGGTCCGCTCGATCCGCACCGCCCAAGCGAGCAGAGGAGCGGACTCGCCTGAGCTTGGCGCCAAGTCGGCGGCGAGGCGGAAGGCGAGGGCCTGGGTGTCGGCCGTCTCCTGCTCGGCCAGTCGCAGAAGGCAGTCGTGGATGTCGGTGGTCACCTGCTGCAAGGCGTACCGGGGATGCGGGTGACGCTCCGGGTAGGCGTAGCCCGGGCACACGCGCAGCAGGTCGCGGCGCAGGGGCAGCAGGTGTCGGCGTTGCGCGATCGCCGCGAGCAGCGAGCGGGAGCAGAAGATGTTCCGGTGCATCTGAGCCTTCGCAGTCCTCACGCGCTTCGCAGCCGCAGGGCCGCGGCTCGGCTGGTGCGAGGAGACGTGCTGCGACGCAGCATGAGCATCTGCGCCATCGTCTCCGCGTCGCGTTCCATTTCTAGGTCCCACCGCCCACGCCCCACCCCGGCCGGCAGTTGGCTGCGCGCCTGAGCCGGTCGCTGGCCATCGCTTCTGGAGGCGGAGTGCAGTGCCTGCAGCCGTTCTCCGGCGGAGGCGTCGTCGAGGTGCCCGAGCAGGATGTGAGCACCCTCGTGGAAGAGCGTGTTGTCCAGCGGCGCATCGCGCAGGTCTGCGTCGTAGCTGACGACCAGCGCACCACCGATGCGCACCGCCTCGCCGACCCGGTCCTCGGTGCGCATCAGGTCGGGTGCTGGGAACACGTGGATGCCCTCCCCCATGGAGTCGGCGACCAGGGCTAGGAAGTCGACGCCGGTGACACCTACAGGGACCCGCAGGTCGGCGAGAAGGCGGTAACAGCGGGTCGTCCTCAAGGCTGCTCTCAGCACCGCCGTCACCTCCTCAACCTTTGACCCGGTGATGCATCGCTCTCTGAGTGTCGTTGCGTTCGCCCGGATAGACACATCATGCCCTCTGAGCACTGTGAGAGCAAAGGGTGTGGGTGACGTTGTGTCGTCTTCGATGATCCCGCCAACTTCTGCCACACCCGATGTGCCAGCATGTGCGGACACCATGCGGGCTTGAGGGGACGGCGCCCGGCGAGGAGAGGGGGCTCGATGCCGCGCAGGCTCAGGCAAGAGCCGGTCGAAGGCTCGATCGCTGCTCGCCTTGAGTACCTCTTCCGCGTGGTACATCCCCAAGGCCGAGGACCGCTCACCGCGCAAGAAGTGGCCGACAAGACCCTTGAGAACGGCCATCCCGTCACGGCCAGCTACATCACCCAACTGCGGCGGGGAAGCAAGAGCAACCCCACTGTCGATAGCCTGCGCGCGCTGGCGGAAGTGTTCAACGTCCCCGTCGGCTACTTCTTCGGTGAGGTCGGCGAAGATGCCGGTCGGTCCAGCGAGGTACGGCCAGGGCCTGCCTCCTCGCTGGACGAAGGCGCTAGGGAGGCGAGCGAGGACACGCTTGAGACCTTGACGCTGGCTGAGCGCATCAACCGCCTGTTCGACGTGCGCAGGGACGCGGAGGGCAACCAGTACAGCCTGCGCCAAGTGTGCGCTGCCGTTCAGGACATGGGCGTGACCTTGTCGGTGGGCTACCTCAGTGCCCTGCGTCGCGGTGAGAAGGACGACCCGACGATCAGCCAGCTGCGGGCCCTGGCCACGGTGTTCGGCGTCAACGCCAACTACTTCCTCGGCGATGAGGAGAGCGTGGACCGCATCGACGCCAAGCTGAGCCTCATGCAAGCCATCCAGAAGCACCCTGAGGTCACCTCTTGGGCCACACGCTCGTTGCAGATGTCCCCGCGCGAGATCCGCATGATCACCCGAATGATCGAAGCAGCGACCACTGACCCGGACGACGCCATGGAGAGTACCGAGGCGACTGGGCGCCCCGGCGCCGACCACAGCTCTTGACGTCCTGAGCACCCAGGCCCCGGTACCTGGACATGGCTGCCCCTCAGGAGAGGGACGACGAAGGTGGCATCATCCCTGCGTCAGCCAGTACCGAGGGTGATACGGAGTCGTCAGGTGCAGCAGTGGGCAAGGCTGTCGCGCTGGAGTGGTAGCTACCGCGTGCGATCCGCATGGCGGCAAGCACGCGACCTCCCCACCGCCGGGGACGTACATCGACTGCTCGACGCCGTCAGCGACCACATCGACTTCCCCGTGCAGCTGCGGCCCTTCAACGACCTTCGACGGTTCGAGGGGCGCATCCTCAACACCCACCTGTCCGGCTGCACGCTGTACTTCTCGGATCGGCTGTGCATCTACGCCGACGAGCAGACCACGCCGGCTCACCACCGCCACATCGTGCTGCACGAGGTGGCTCACATCCTGCTGCAGCACATCGGCCCCAAGGCCGCGGCGGTTCCTCGGAGCAGAATGGAAGCGGTCTTCGACGGCGATGAGGACATCAGCGCCGAGCTGACGTGGCTTCCGCGCGATGGCTACCAGAGCAGAGAGGAACGAGAGGCGGAGACGTTGGCCACCCGACTGGCCTGCGGCCACGACCTCCTCGCCCCCAGCCCGTTGCTGACCACGGCGGCTCACACCCGGGCGACCGAGCTGCTGCGACCGGCCAGGAGGAGCGCCTGAGCACCGTCCCGATCATCGCTCTGCTGTGGATCAGCACCCTGTGGCGCTGGCGGCGAGCTGGCTACTCCCTGCGCAGCGGCAATCACCTGACCACAGCTCTGCTGGGCACTTCCGTCGGGTTCACGGTGGACTCGCCGTCCGTCGGCGGCGCCATCGACGAGCTGCTGAGCGTCCCGCACGTCCACGAGTTGATCAAGCACTCGACAGCCCTGCTCGTCCTGCGACAAGCGATGATCGGCGCGATGCAGGTGACGCCAAGCGACGCGGTGCGACTGCGGCGAACCTATCGCCGTGGCCTCGTCATCGCGATCGGCCTGCTCGCCGCCTGCTTCGTCGCCGCTCCCCGACGAGACGGGCTGTCCTCCATGGCGGAGGCGGTGCTCCAAGAGCCGATGATCATGGCTTACTGGTTCGTGTTCATCGCCGCGATGGGAGCGGGCTGCCTGGAGGTCGCGCGCTCATCGTTCACCTTCTGCCGTCGGGAGGCCGGCCCGAGCGTTGAGCGGACGAGCTTCTACCTCGTAGGCGCGGGTGCGTCCTTGGCCTTGATCTACGTCCTTCACAAGGCAGCCCTGCTGGTACTCCTGCACGCTCAGGCGGCGCCGGCTTGGTTGGAGTCCTCCTCGTCCAACACCACGAAACTGATCTTGACCGTGAGCTTGTCGATGATCGTCGTCGGAGTCTTGTCGCCCTACTACCGTTCCATGCAGCGCACACACCGCATCCGGATGCGTCAGCAGCACCGCGCGCTGCGCCCCCTGTGGGAGGTGGTGCGTGAGGCGGCGCCCGAGTCGGTGCTGGCCCGCCCACCGCGCGGGGTCGAGGCGCGGCTGTACCGGCGCTCCGTGGAGATCCGCGACGGGATCCGGGCGCTCTTGCCGTACGTGCCCTGCGTAGAGGACGCGGTGGTGCAGGCCGGAGCAGCGCCTGAGCAGCAGTCCGCTCTTCGAGCTGCCCTGCAGCTGGAGGCGGCGCGCCGGCGCCAGCTCGAGGGATCGCCGGCGGCCGGTAGCGTGCCGCTCGAGCGAGCGCACGCGAACGAGGTCGACGACCTGCTCGCCATCGCCGCGGCCTACCCCACCGCGGTCCACCTTCTCGACATGAGGCAGCTCCAGCAGCGATGAGCAACCACCTGGCGATGTCCCCCGCCCTTCCGAGCTCCCCGAAGCGCAAGGCGGCGCGCGTCCTCACGGAAGTCCTCGCACCGGCGCAGCTGGCTCTCTTGACGCTCGTGTACGTCAGCTGGCGTGCCTCCGAGTCCATCGCGGCCGGCCTGGGCTGGGGACTGCTGGCCGCGCTGTTCGTGGTGCTCGTGCCCTACGGGGTGGTGCTGCTGGGTGTCCGTGCCCAGCGCTGGACCGACCACCACCTGCGGGTGCGGCAGCAGCGCTTCGTCCCGCTGTGCCTCGGGGTCGTCTCCGCCGGCCTAGGCCTGTACCTGCTGCATCGCCTCGCTGCGCCCAGCGACCTCATCGCCCTGGTCATCGCCAGCATCGCCGGCCTGCTGATCTGCCTGGCTGTCACGGTGGTGTGGAAGATGTCCGTCCACGCAGGTGTCATCGCCGGTGCTGCGGTCATCGTGGCTCTCACCGCCGGTGCAGCGACCTTGGCCATCACCGTGCCGCTGATCCTCGCCGCGGCCTGGTCCCGTGTAGTGCTGAAGGACCACACCAAGGCCCAAGTGATCACTGGCGCCATCGTCGGTGCGCTGGTCGCAGGTCTCGTCTTCACCGCTGCGCGCTGAGGACGCCTGTCACCCATCTGCCTGTGCAGCACCACGGGTAGTACTGTGCTCGCCATGCGAACGCCATCGCACTGTCAGCGCTCTCTTGTGGGGGGCGCGGCTTGTTGTGCGGAGACGGCGGTCGTCGCGACACGCCGCGCGGCATGTCGCTACTTGGAGTCAAACTCCGGTTGGATAGCGGCCATGGCACGAGTCCGAGGTGCAGCAGCCCGACCGCACAAGGCGGCGGCCGCGCAGTTCCCGACGACGCGAGTGGACCCTGAGGCCCTCGCCAAGTTCCGGCGTGCCCGCGAGGCCCGCAACTGCTCCTTCTCCCTGCTGACGGAGGAGCTGCTGGCCCGCGCCATCTACGACGAGCACGGGCAGCTGATCGGCCTGCACCCCGCAGAGCCCCCGGCTGACCCGACGCAGGAGGAGCTCGACTTGAAGAGCGCCTAAACGACGGAGAGCCCCCCGCTTGGCGGCGGGGGGCTCTCCATAAGTCGCGCGGCCCGGTCTCCACGTTCCCCAACGCAACCGGCCCGCTGTCCACAGGTCCCGCATCGCGGGCCCTGCCTTTGCTGTGCCCCTGGCTAGGAGGCTCGGTCATCAGCGTACGTCAACCCTCCCCTGTTCGACCACCCGCACGCGCTCGTGTCGCCGTGGCCGACCCCGCCGCTGACCTGCGCGGGGAGCTGTGCCGGCAGATCGACGAGCTGCTGTTCACGCAGCGTTCCTGGTTCTGCATCGACGCCGACAACCGCGCCGTCACCGGCGCCCGGCCGCCCCTGCTGCAGCAGTGCCTGGACCTGATCGGGCGCGGTGAGGTCGCCAGCGTCGTCGGCACGCTGCGCCCCGAGGTCGTCGGCATCGACGTCGACGCCGCTCACGGCGCGGACGTCATCGTCGAGACCCTGCGCGACTGGTGCACCGCCTCTCAGCGGCGGCTCTGGCACCTGGTGCGCTCCTCCGGCGGTGCGCCGGGCCGCGCCCACGTCTTCATCGTCCCCGGCCGCCACCGCGAGGAGCTCACCGAGCTGGTCGCCGGGCTGCGCCGCGAGCTGGGCCCACGCGGCAAGCCGCTGGGCGCCCGCGACATCGACGTGCGCACCCAGCTTCGCCCGTTGAGCGCACCCCACCGCCGCAAGCCCACGCCGGCCCTGGACGTCGAGGTCCTGACCGCCGCGCTGGAGGACCTGCGCGCGGTCCTGCAGCCACTCCCCCACCGCATCGCCGCCCGGCGCGCGGCCCAGCCCTCCACACCGCGCGCCCGCAGCGGACCGGACGGGCCGCTGGTGCCGCTGGCGCGCATGCAGCGGCCGCTGGCGACCGGTTGGGCCGCCTACCTGCGTTCCGGGCGCACCGCGGCCGCCGCCGCTGGTCTGGACCGCGACCCCAGCACCCGCTCCGAGCTGGAGCTGCGGGCCACCCGCGAGCTGGTCCTGGCCGGCTACGGCGAGGAGCAGGCATGGCGGGCCATCACCAGCGCGCACCCCACCGCCTTCACCAAGGCCCGCGCCAACGGGCGGCGCTGGTGGTGGAACGTGTGGAACACGGCGGTACGCGCCGCCGACGACTGGCTCAACGCCCGCCGCGGCCAGCTCGCGCAGCAGCCCGCCGCCGGCACCCGCGCCGTCTCCGGCGATCAGCCGGGCCAGCGTGGTGCCTCGGGCGAGGTGCGGCACGCCTTGGAGCGGGCCCACGCCGCGATGCTGCAGCGCTGGCTGTCCTGGCCCGAGCGTGTGCGGCACAGCGCCCGCGAGGTCTACAGCGTGGTCCTGGGCCGCCTGGCCCGTGTCGGCGCTACGGCCACGCCCATCCCGTTGCGCGACCTGGTGCTCGACTGTGCGGTCAGCTCCCTGACCACCGTGCGCCAGGTGCGCGACTTCCTCGTCGCCGAGGGGCTGCTGGAGGTGCGCTCCACCTACGTCACCGGGACGACGGACACCGCCGACACCTGGGGCTTGCCCAGCGCCCTCACCACCCCTGCCACGGGCGACGACGCCACTGACAGCGCCACCGGCAGCGCCGCTGAGGGCAGGGGGTACCCGGAGGATGCGGGCGGGAGCCTGTCGCGTACTGACACATCTAGGGTTTCACCCCCCCAGCCGACGCTCCCCCTCCGCCGCTCCCTGAAGCTGCCCCGCACCCACCTGCTCACCACCCTGCGCAGCGCCCGCACCCCGCTGCCTCCCGAAGTCCTCGCTCACCAGGCTGGACTGCTGCCCGCTGCTGCGAGCACCCCCGTGGACACCACCCCCGACCTGAGCCAGCGCCAGCGCAGGACCGTGCGCCAGTACCTGCAGGACCTCGCCGAGCTGGGCTTCGCCACCGTCGACGAGCACGGCCGCTGGAGCGCCACATCGCCCGAGCAGCACCAGGACGAGCCCGACACCGTGGTGCTGGCCCGCACTGAAGTGCTCCAGGCCGGGCATGAACGCCACCAGGCCGTGCGGGCCGGGGTCGAGGCCGAGCGAGCCGACTTCCGCGCCCGCATGGATCCCGCACGACGCCGGCAGCGGTGGCTCGCCGAGCGGGAGCACGTCCTGTGCCGCCAGGCCCAGCGCGACGTGGCCCGGCAGAAGGCCTGGTGGGCGGCGTTGCCCCCCGAGCAGCGCGAGCAGCGCCGTTGTCAGGCGGAGGCCGCCTTCACCGCGCTCTCCCCTGCTGAGCAGGCCCGCCGCAAGCACGCCATCGCCCAGCGCCGCACGCGCGCCGGCGGCCACGAGCGGGAGCGCTACCTCGCCTGGTGGAACGGCATGAGCGAGCAGCAGCGCAACACCTGCCGCTCCCAGCGCATCCTGCTCTGGCGCAGCCACGACCCGCAGACCCAGCACCAGCTCGTCACCGCATGGAGCGAGCACCGCGCCCGGTGGGGACTGCCACACCGCCCACGCGGCAGCAACGCACTTGCCGCTCCGGACGCCGCCCCGCTATTCGGCAGGAATCTAGTGCTAAACCCAACTACGGCAGGGGAGCAACTTCCCGCTGCTGCGACTGCAATACCGCTCACTTGCTAATGTTATGACAGAGGCATATCACCATGTTGATCTTCAGCTAGCCCTATATCGCCCGGCGACTCCTTGCTTACTGAGCCGTCAGTGCTTGCTGTAGTGACATGGTCTGATTGTTGCTCTGTCGGCATCCACTTCACTGGCACACCAGCGGAGGTGAACCACTCAACGCTCATTCCCACCTCGGGGTGTATCAGTGCTCTCTTCAATCGCGCTCCATCCGCTAACGTAAGGTTGCCGTCAATGTGCGCGTCCTGTTCTAGTTGAAGGTCGCGGCTAATGTGCGCGCCTTGCTTTAGTGTGAGGTTGCCGTCAATGTGCGCGCCTCGTCCTAGCTGGAGGTGGCCGTCAATGTGCGCGCCTCGTCCTAGCTGGAGGTGGCCGCCAATGTGCGCGCCTTCCCCTAGCGTTAAGTCGCGGCCGATGTGCGCATCCTGACCTAGAATAAGGTTACCGATGTGCGCATCTGAACCTAGGATAACGTGTCCGCCGACGTATGTATCTTGGCCCAGCAGAAGCTCTACGTTGATGGACCCACCAGAGCCCAACACAAGATCACCGCCGATGTACGCACTTTGATCCAGCGACATAATGTTGTTGATGCGCGCACCGTATCTAAGCAGGAGGTCACCATCGATGTGCGCGCCCTGTTCTAACCCCAGGTCAACGTCGATGTAGCTGTTGGACAGCTCAAGGCTGGCGACGCGTCGACCCGAAAAGTCGAGGTCGTCGAGCATGGCGCCACTGAGGTCGATGCGCAAAGACGGCGGCGTGGAACTTGTGGCTGCTGGCAGGAGCGCCGTGAGAAGCAGCGCAGCCGTACGGCGGACTTCTCCTTCAGCATCCCGGTCGTCGCGTTCCCTCTGATTTGCTGGCCACCAGGCGCGAGCTGGTGGCTCCGCGAGCACGTCGTCTTGCTCAGCAGCGGGCTTCCAGTCGTGGGCGGGATGGTGAAAGGGCTGCCGTAGATAAGCGCAGAAGACGTCCACGATCGTCGGTAGCCGTTCTACGTCACGTTGAGCAAGGCGTTGCAAGGAGTAGAGCCCTCCGAGGCGTACGGAGGCCGAGACGTGGCCGAGCTGCTCGATGGCAGTAGTGAAGCGCTCGTCGTCGGTGCGCGCTCGCTCCCGGTCCGCTATGTCTCTGTCGCGATCTTCGGTAATCTTGTTGGCTCGGCGGACTTCGTTGATCGTGTCGCGGGTCAATCGGGCGTTGTGGCTGCTGACGATGACGCCGATGGCGGCCGCCGCGCCGGCGAGAAGAGCGCCCGCGAGGACGCCGAATGGTGCTCGGGCAGAGCTACGGGCCGCATCTAGCGCTTGGTCGTCGATGCCGTCCGCCCCGGCTGGCCCCATGCAAGAGGCGCTCGGTTCGGCGGTGGTGCAGGGGTAGTCCTCTCGGTTCACGAGCCAGTACGGCACCCCTACCGTCAGCATGACCGCCACTGTGAGCCCAACTAGAAGGATGCTGAAAATCGCTGCCCACTCTCGGCCGCTCAAACCTCCAGCGACATGCGTCTGGTCCCAATTCCCCTGGTTCGGCTTGGGCAGCTGTGGCTCCATATCGGTGATTCTGTCCTCTCCCCCACTGGAGTGCATTGCGCTTCGGCGACAGCGAGCACCGAGGGTGAGCGATCCGCCGCACCGCTCAAACTCCATGCGACCTAAGCAGTGGCCGGGTGGCCCCGATCCGTTCCGTGACCACATGGTGAGTGATTCTAAGGAATCACTCACCACGTTGCATAACTGCATGGATTTCGGCGGGCATGCCCTGTCGCATCTGCCGCTTTCCCAGCTGTGACTAGCCGGCCGCTCCCCCGATGTGGGCGACCGCACAGCCCCGGCCTACTGCGTCGACCCGGAGCACACCGCCGCCATCGCCTTCCGCGAACGACGGCGCCTAAACGCCGCCGGCGCAGGCACTCCCCCGAGCTAGGACAACCGCCCGGTCAACTCCGCCGCCACCCGCGCCGCAGCCCTCTGCGGGCAGGTCGCCGAGGTCGGCGAGCACCTCGTCACCCAGCTGAGCGCCCTGCTCGACGAGCTGTGGGTCCTCGCCGACCCCGAGGCCGCGGCCGCGCAGATCGAGGCGGTCACCAGCGAGACCGCCGGCCAGGTCGCCGCCGCCTCCGCCCGCGCCGCCCGCGCCGAGCAGGCCACCCGGGCAGCCCTGGCCGACCGGGAGCAGGCCGACGCCGCCGCCGAGGACGCCCTGGCCCGCTACGAGGTGGACTCCGCGCAGTGGCAGCAGACCATGCAGGCCACCCAGGACGAGCTGCGGGAGGCCAAGAGCGCCCTTCAGGAGCAGGAGCAGGCCCACCGCGCGGTGCTGGAGCAGGCCGCAGCGCAGGCACAGGCGCACCTCGACGACCTCACCCGCCAGCACGAGCAGGCCCTGGCCGCGGCCGCCGACGAGTGCGAGCAGCTGGTGCAGGCCCACCGGCGTCAGCTCGAGCAGGCGGCGCAGGAGCACCAACGAGACCTGGAGCAGGCACGGGCCGCCGCCGCGCAGCGCATCGAGACCGCCGAGCGGAGCTGGCAGGAGGCCGACGACGCCCGCCGCAGCGCCGAGGAAGGCCAGCGAGCGGCGCAGGCCCAGACGGAGCAGGCCAGGGAGCGTGAGCAGCAGGCGCAGGAGCAGGCCGCGCGGCTGCGCACCGACCTCGCGGTCACCGCCGCCGAACGCGACGCGGCGCGCCAAGACGTCCAGCGTGAGCGTGAGGCTGCCGAGCAGCGGGTGCGAGACGTGCGCGGGGTGCTGGACGCCGAGGTCGAGCGGCTGCGCGCCAAGGTCGAGCGGCTGCGCGCCCAGCCGACGAGCCGGCGGAGCGCAGGCACCAGCACCAGCACCAGCACTAGCAAGGAGCGGCAGTCCTCGGGGGCGCAGGAGGAGTGATTCCGCGGAATCACCCGGACCGGCGAGGCCCCATGCTCCTCTCCCCTGCCTGGTGGTGATTCCGCGGAATCACCGCCAGCCGCGCCAGCACCAGCCAGCAGCACTGGGTGGCGGTGAGCGCACCAGGTCGAGGTCGCCGAAAAGCAGTGGACCACCCCACCGGTCCTTGGATGCACTGCCAGCGTGCACCAGGACCTCGCGGCGCAGTTGCTGCTCATCGGAGGCCGCTCGGGCGCTGGGAAGACGACAGTGGCCTACGAGGTCTCCGCCCAGCTGCAGGTCCTGGGCATCGGGCACTGCCACATCGAAGGCGACAACCTCGATGCCGCCTACCCCAAGGCGCCCGACGACCCGCACGGCACGCGACTGACCGAGGCCAATCTGGCGGCCCTGTGGCGCAACTACCGCGCGATCGGCCACCGCCGCCTGCTGTACATCAACACCGCCAGCGTCCTGGAACCGCAGATGCTCGTGCGTGCAGTGCGCGCCGCCGGCAGCGACGACGTCGAAGTCGTAGCGGTCGAGCTGATCGCATCGGATGAGACGGTGGCCGCGCGCCTGGCTGTGCGCGAAAGCGGCAGCGAGCTGACCGCGCACCTGCAGCGCAGCCGGAGGATGGCCCGCCTGCTGGCCGAGCGGGCGCCAGCGGAGACCGTGCGGGTGGTCACCGACGGCTGCGCGGTGACGGCGGTCGCAGCCGATGTCATCCACGCCAGTGGATGGGCGGTGGGGGTCGTTCCCTGACGCGAGCAGGCGCCAGGGCCGCCGCCGTCGCATGGGGGCGCTTCCGATTCGCGGGCGCAGCCGGCCAGGTCTCGTTGATTCCGCGGAATCACGGGGGAGCAGTGGTGCGCCTGCCGCGGACGCCCGCGCGCAGCCGTGAGGTTCTGGCGGGACCGGCGGGGGAGTGGTGGTCCCAGGTGTGGTGATCGGAGGCGTGGTGATTCCGTGGAATCACCACGCCGCTGCGCACGGCCTCGGCGTGGCGTCGCTGCCACAACGCTCCGACTCCGTAATGTCGGCATTACCTACATTGACGAGCCGACAGGGAGGCCAGCGATGGCGCCACCGAAGAACCGCGGCATCGGTGGGGGAGCGGCGGTCCGCAAGATCGCCCGGCCGACCACCGCAGCCACCTCCACCGTCTCGACTGCGACCACCGCGCAGCAGCCGTCGGCCACCACGCCGCTGCCCGCACCGCGCGAAGGCGCCGGCGGCAGCATCGTGGCGGCCCTCCAGCGCCAGGGCTCCCGAGCGGGCGCTGAGGTCCTCGCCCTGGACCCGCGCCAGATCGCCGAGCACCCGGACAACCCCCGCGAGGCGCTGAGCGACCTCGACGGCCTGGTGTCCTCCATGCGCGAGCTGGGCGTGCTGCAGCCACTGATCGTCGTGCCCCGCGAGGAGCACCTGGCCGCCCACCCGCACCACGCCGAGCACGTAGGGGAAAAGCCCTGGGTCGTCCTGGCCGGCCACCGCCGCCGCGCCGCCGCGCTCGAGGCGGGCCTGCCCACCGTGCCCGCGCTGACCCGCGCCGACCTCGCCGACAAGCGCAGCGCCACCCGCATCTTCCTGGCAGAGAACGTCCACCGGCAGCAGCTAGCACCGCTGGAGGAAGCCCGCGCTTTCTCCGTGCTGGTCGACCTGGGACTCAGCCAGCGAGCCATCGCCACCGAGAACGGCGTCAGCCAGGCACACGTCAGCAAGCGGCTACGGCTGTTGAAGCTGCCGGCGCACCTGCAGGACGCGCTACGCAGCGGCGAGCTGGCCATCGGTGACGCCCTCATGCTGGCCGATGCCCCGGCGCAAGACCGCGACGCCGCCTTCTTGCTGGCGCTGCAGCGCAACTGGCCCATGAGCACCGCCGTCGGGCACGTTGCTCAGCAGCGCGAGAGTGCCACCCACCCGCGGGAGGATCCGGCAGCGGCGACCGCCGAGGAGGCACAGCAGGGGCAGCAGCTCGACGAGGACGAACAGCGGGGGAGTGGTGGGGCACCTGCTGCCCGCACCGCGCCACGGCAGGCCGCCGCTCAAACGGCGCCCGTGCGCCAGGCCGGCGACGACAGCTCGCACGGTCCGCAGGGCGCCGACCAGGTCAACAGCTCGGTCAGCAGCCCCGTCGACAGCGAGGACGCCGCGCGTCAGCGCGCCGCGGCCTGCGCCCGCCTGACCCGCACCGCCCCCTCGACGGCCCGACAGTTGGCGGACCTCAGCGCGGCGGTGGTGCAGGGGATGGCGCCCGCCGCCGACGTCCTGGGCTGCGCCCACGAGTGGGTCGGGGATCTCCTCGGCGCGCCGGGAACCGACGCGCGGTCGTGGCAGGCCAGCGTGCCCGCCAGCGAGCACCCCCGCCTGGCGTGGACGCTGGCCATCGCCTCCCTGCACCTGCACGCGGGCGAGAGCGGCCGCGCGTGGGATGCCGCCGACGTCCACCTCGCCGAGCAGCTCTCCCGCGTCGGCTGGGTGCCCACCCCCGCCGAAGCCGCCCGCCTCGAGCAGACGGGCTTGTGGACCGCGCCGCAGATCACCGCCGAGCAGGAGACCCTGGAAGGAACGAACGCATGATCCTCACCCTCGCCAACCAGGCCGGCTCCGCCGGCAAGACCACCTCCGCGGTCAGCCTGGCCGCGCTGCTGGCCGAAGCCGGGCACAGCGTCCTGCTCGTCGACTCCGACGCCCAGGCCAACGCCAGCACCTGGCTGGGCGTGGACGAGCCCGAGCTCACCACCGGCGACGTGCTGCTCAAGCGCGCGGCGGCCGCCGACGCCATCGTGGACACCGAGGTCGAGAACCTGCGGCTGCTGCCGGCCAACGACCGCCTGGACGGCGACGTCGTCGAGCTGGCCCGGGCGCTGGGCGCTGAGCAGCGCCTGCGCCTGGCGCTGGAGTCCCTGCCCACCCCGGCGGACGTGACGATCATTGACTGCCCCGGCGCGCTGAGCGTGCTGACCGTCAACGCACTCGTCGCCTCCGACGCCGTGGTCACCGTGGCCCAACCCACCATTAAGGAGCTGGCCGGCCTGCCCAAGATGGAGTCGACCATCGAGGAGGTGCGTGCGGCGTACGTGCCCAAGCTGCGCCTGGGCGCGGTCATCCCGTGCATCGTGCCGCCGGCCACCTCCGGCGCCGCGTACACCGAGGCGCTGCAGCTGCTGCGCGATACCTACGGCGAGCTGGTCACCCCGCCGGTGCGCCGCTCGGTGCGCATTCCTGAGGCCTACGCCCACCAGCGCCCGCTGCCGCTGCACGCCCCCCGCGACGCGGTCACCGAGGACTACCGGGCCGTCGTGGCGCACCTGCACGCCGCCGGGCTGCTGCCGTGAGCGCCACCCCCGACGCCCCCGGCGTACCGGACGAAGCTGGCGCACCAGACCGGCGGGAGCGGTTCTCCACTCAGGTACGCCGCAGCGTGCAGGACCGGGCCCGCGCCAGCGTGCGCGGGATGCGGCTGGCCACCGGCCGCGACTACAGCCTCGCCCAGCTCGTCGAGGACGCCCTGGAGCGGCACTGCGCCGAGCTGGAGGGCCACTACAACGACGGTCATCCGTGGCCCCTGGAGCCCCGACGGCCACTCCCACCAGGCAGGCAGTGATCCCACGGAACCACTGACGTCGCCGAAAATTAGGGCGGTCGCCCGATGACTACGCTCACGCCACAGTGAGCGGCGCCGGCGCGACGACCAGGGCTAGGCTGCATCCCGTGATCGGCAGCACCGGTTGAAGCTAGCGCGCATGCGCGCAGCCACAGGGCCTTAGTAGGTCGGCCTGGTGAATCGCCTTGAGGAGCTCATGTCGGGACTGTACGCAAATACCGGAAGGCGCCGCCACATCGGCCGTGAGGGTGACAGCGTCGTGGATGACAGCTAGATGGTCGACTTGGGACCGAGGTGCAAGCGTGGAGATTGAGCTGGCGGACGCGGTCGCGGCAATCCGCGACGAACTGCTGACGGCTGCTGGACGCGCAGCCGGTCAGGAGATCGCCTTCGCGGTAGGACCGATCGAGATGGAGTTCGGCGTGGAGCTGCGCGCGGACGCCAAGGTTAAGGCCGGGTTCAAGGCGTGGGTACTGGCTTCGATCGAGGGAGAGGCTGGAGTCGGGCGGACGGGCACGCACCGGGTGACGGTCACATTGACTCCGAAGCGAGCCGATGGGGGCGATCTGCTGATCTCCGGCGCAGCGGGTGAGAAGCTGACCCCGCCGGTGGCCGGCGAGCACGTCGGCCGCTGACACTGGCCGACGTCGACCGGGAAGAAGGAGAGCGGCGTGGAGCCCGGCCGGGTGGTAGTGGTGCAGAGCACCGGCGGGTCCCTCGGGCTCGGATCGGGCTACGTCGTCGGACCAAGGCTGGTCCTGACCTCAGCGCACGCCGTCCCCGAACCAGGCGCGGCGGTGCAGGTGCTGGTCGCGGCGGACCCGGTGGCCTACGACGGTGTGGTGCTGTGGCGAGGTGAACCCGGTGGGCGGGCTGATGCAGCCCTGGTCGAGGTTCGCGATGCCGCTTGGGTGCCGCGGCCGGGCCGGGTGCGGTGGGGGCGAGTGGTCACCAACCAGCCCGGAATCGCTACGCAGGCTTGGGGATTTCCGGCGCTGGCCCAGCGCGCGAGCCGGCCCGCGGAGACGTTGCACCCCTCCGGCACGCTCAACCCGGGTAACCGGTATGTGGGCGACCGGTACGTGATGGCCCTGTCCGGGTACCCGCCGACGCCCACTGCCGATGGCTCCTCCCCGTGGGCGGGACTGTCGGGCGCGGCCTTGTTCTGCGGCGACCTGCTCACCGGGGTGGTGACCGCGGACCCGACCGGCACCCAACACGCCCAGATCGAGGCGACCCCGGTGTACCTGCTGCACCGCGATGCAGGCTTCCGTGCTGCCCGCGCCGACCAGGGCATCAGCGAGCCGGTGCTGGAGCCGGTGGAGCTGCAGCACCTGATCGAGCCCGAGACAGACCTGGTGCGGGCACCGGCCTCACTGCTGCGGGCCCGACACCAGGTGGTGCCCTTCCGCGGTCGTGAGCGGCTGTTGCAGGACCTGACAGCCTGGGCGCAGGGCTCAGGGGTCGCGGGCTGCCTGGTGCACGGCCCTGGTGGGCAGGGCAAGACCCGGCTGGCCCAAGAACTGGCCCGCAGGCTGACCGCTGAGCGGTGGGCCTTCTTGTGGCTGCGCGCGGACACCACTGCAGACGACATGGCAGTGCTGGCGGACGTGGCGGTCCCGCTGCTGATGATCGTGGACTACGCCGAGGCCCGGCCCGGGCAGGTCACCGCCGCACTGCGCGCGGCGGCCGGTCATGCCGGCAGATCGCCGTGGCGGATGCTGCTGTTGGCTCGCACTGCCGGTGACTGGTGGGAGGACTTGCGCGCCAGTGATGCCCACGCCAGTGAGCTCCTCGAAGGCGCACCGGTCGTCCGGCTGGAACCGCTGGAACCCGAGCCCAGCGGCCAAGTCGAGGCTTACCGACAGGCGGTGCGCGGCTTCGCCGATGCTCTGCCTGCACTGCCGGGCCAACAGCAGCACGACTGGGCAGCCGTCGCTGACCGCCTGATCGGCCAGTCGAACGTTCAGGCCGATGCGCCGTCTGGTGAGCCATCAACCGCATCCGAGTCCGGCTGGGGAGTTTCCGCCTCAGCGTTGACGTTGCACATGAGCGCACTGGCCGATCTGCTTGATGCCGTGAGTCCGCCCGACAGCGTCGTCGGGACGGGCGGCGCAGCCTTCGGTGACGAGGACGGAGGTGGGTTCGCCCCAGCTATAGCGAACCGGGTCGAGGACCGGTTGCTGCACCACGAGCGGCGCTACTGGACGTCCAGCGCCAACACCTACAAGTTGGCGTTGGGCAAGCAGACGCTCGAGGATGCGCTGACCGCCGCGTTCTTGCTCGGCGCTAGCGACACCGAGGACGCCGATGCTCTCCTACACCGTGTTCCAGGGTTGAGTGATCAGCCTCGGGATCGCCGAGACAGCGTAAGGCAGTGGATCACCCACCTGTACCCCCCGTCCGTCCCCGGCCGTCCGTGGGACAGCCTGCAACCGGACCGCCTCGCGGAACGATTCATCGGCACCCGCTTGGCGACCCACCTCGACCGGGGGTCAATCTCCCTGCTCGATGACCTGGTCGATGGATCGGGTCTTATGCAGGCAGGCCAACTGCTCACCGTGTACGCCCGCGCCGCGCACCACCCTGCCGCAGACAGTCGCCTTAGTGCGGCGCTGACCAATCTGTGTATCCGCCACCCCGACGTCCTTGCCGTCCCGGCTGTCCAGGTCGCCACCCAGACAGAGGGTCCCGACCCTTTGGTTGCGGCACTGCGCCAACTGGCAGGCAACCCCAGCGTTTCCTGCGAGCTTCTTGAGGCGCTGACCGATGCGCTGCCGTCAAACAGCCGTAATCTACTAGACGCCGCCGCCGAGCTCACCCAACGCCTCACTACGACCTACCGAGGTTGGGCCAGCTCTGACCCGGATACGTTCTTGCCCGACCTGGCGGGGTCGCTGAACAACCTCTCGAACAGGTTGGCAAATCTTGGCCGGCGAGAGGAGGCACTGGAGGCCATCACCGAGGCGGTGGCCGTTCACCGCCAGCTGGCCGCGGTACGCCCGGATACGTTCTTGCCCGACCTGGCCGGGTCGCTGAACAACCTCTCGGTCCGGCTGAGTGATCTCGGCCAGCGAGAGGAGGCACTGGAGGCCATCATCGAAGCCAGCGACACCTACCGGCAGCTGGCCGCTGCGCGCCCGGATACGTTCTTGCCCGACCTGGCCATGTCGCTGAACAACCTCTCGAACAACCTGGGCGATCTCGGCCAGCGAGAGGAGGCACTGGAGGCCATCATCGAAGCCAGCGACACCTACCGGCAGCTGGCCGCTGCGCGCCCGGACGCGTTCTTGCCCGACCTGGCCATATCGCTGAACAACCTCTCGAACAGGTTGGGCGATCTCGGTCGGCGAGAGGAGGCACTGGAGGCCATCACCGAGGCGGTGGCCGTTCGCCGGCAGCTGGCCGCTGCGCGCCCGGACGCGTTCTTGCCCGACCTGGCCGGGTCGCTGAACAACCTCTCGAACAGGCTGGGCGATCTCGGCCGGCGAGAGGAGGCACTGAAGGCCATCACCGAGGCGGTGGCCGTTCGCCGGCAGCTGGCCGCTGCGCGCCCGGACGCGTTCTTGCCCTACCTGGCCGGGTCGCTGAACAACCTCTCGAACAGGCTGAGCGAGTTCGGCCGGCGAGAGGAGGCACTGGAGGCCATCACCGAGGCGGTGGCCGTTCGCCGGCAGCTGGCCGCTGCGCGCCCGGACGCGTTCTTGCCCTACCTGGCCGGGTCGCTGAACAACCTCTCGAGCAGGCTGGGCGAGTTCGGCCGGCGAGAGGAGGCACTGGAGGCCATCACCGAGGCGGTGGCCATTCGTCGGCAGCTGGCCGCTGCGCGCCCGGACGCGTTCTTGCCCAACCTGGCCGGGTCGCTGAACAACCTCTCGAACAACCTGGGCAATCTCGGCCGGCGAGAGGAGGCACTGGAGGCCATCACCGAGGCGGTGGCCATTCGTCGGCAGCTGGCCGCTGCGCGCCCGGACGCGTTCTTGCCCGACCTGGCCGGGTCGCTGAACAACCTCTCGAACCGGCTGAGCGAGTTCGGCCGGCGAGAGGAGGCACTGGAGGCCATCACCGAGGCGGTGGCCATTCGTCGGCAGCTGGCCGCTGCGCGCCCGGAAGCGTTCTTGCCCGACCTGGCCATGTCGCTGAACAACCTCTCGAACAACCTGGGCGAGTTCGGCCGGCACGAGGAGGCACTGGAGGCCATCATCGAAGCCAGCGACACCTACCGGCAGTTGGCCGCTGCGCGCCCGGAAGCGTTCTTGCCCAACCTGGCCATGTCGCTGAACAACCTCTCGCACAGGCTGAGCGAGTTCGGCCGGCACGAGGAGGCACTGGAGGCCATCACCGAGGCGGTGGCCGTTCGCCGGCAGCTGGCCGCTGCGCGCCCGGAAGCGTTCTTGCCCGACCTGGCCGGGTCGCTGAACAACCTCTCGAACCGGCTGAGCGAGTTCGGCCGGCGAGAGGAGGCACTGGAGGCCATCACCGAGGCGGTGGCCATTCGTCGGCAGCTGGCCGCTGCGCGCCCGGAAGCGTTCTTGCCCGACCTGGCCATGTCGCTGAACAACCTCTCGGTCCGGCTGAGTGATCTCGGCCGGCACGAGGAGGCACTGGAGGCCATCATCGAAGCCAGCGACACCTACCGGCAGCTGGCCGCTGCGCGCCCGGAAGCGTTCTTGCCCTACCTAGTCGGGTCGCTGAACAACCTCTCGAACAGGCTGGGCGATCTCGGCCAGCAGGCGGAGGCGCTGAAGGTCATCACTGAAAGTGTTAACTTATTGGGCGATCTAGCCGACCGGTGGCCGAGCGTTTACGAGGAGCGCTACGCAGAAGCACTGAACACATTCGGCAAGATTCGACAAACTGGCAGCAATTGAGCGACATCACGGATAGATGGCTCATTGCGCTGCGGCGTGATCGTACGCTTGTTCGATGACTGTCGACCCGCACATTGTCTACGGGGGCAGCGCGCCGTGGGAGGACCGGGGGCCCGACGTCACCGTGCCCAAGGAGCGCATCGAGGTGCGCATCACTGCGCGCTTCAAGGACGGCTACGCCGGTGACGTGCTCGGCTGGGCATCGGCGTGGACGCCCCGGGCGGTGGACTGCTTCTTCCCGCACCCGGACCCTGCGGTGCGGTCTCAGGGGCGGATGTACCGCGTGTGGGTGCCCGTTGCTGACGTCAGCCGCGACCTGGGCCAGCTCGCGCGGCAACCTGCGAGCAGTGATGACTCGAAACCGACGACCGCGGAGGACGACGAGGACGGCGAGGAGGCGTGGGGCGCCCCCTGACCGACCTGGGGACGGCACGAGCTCCCACCGCTGCGCTGCTCGTCCCGCCCACAGGTGGACAGCGGGACCCACCGGCCCGGCTGCACACCGCCAGCAGCTCACCACTGCTCATCGACTCACCAGCACCTCCGCTGGCCGTGCACAGCCTCACATCGGCATGAGCACGGGCGACAAGCACACGGCGACACCGCAGGACATGGCCGCGCCGAGCCGCTCACCCGGGCGCGCAGTAGCCCCTCGACGGGTCCGATCAGCCGGCTGTGACGTCGGCTGCCGGGCCGAATCGCCACGGGCCGACACGCGTGAAGCCGCCCCGTTCCAGAGCGTGATCCAGCTCCTCGTACGACCACAACAGGCGCAGCGGCGCGGCGCCGACCTCCATGAGTTCCAGAGCCTCCGCGGTGTCCATCCCGTCGTCCACGGGCAGGCGGGTGAACTCCCGCCCGCTACTTGTGGTCAGCACGAGGACGTCGTCGTGCAGCGTGGCGACCAGGTCAGAAGCAGGCACACGTCCAGGTTTCCCGGCGCCACCGGGCGCCGTCGCGCGACACCCCGAGGAGGCGGGGGAGGGCCGGGTGCCGGGAGCACTCCGCCTACCGCACCGACCCCTGCGGGCGCCTGGTGGGCACCGCCCGCTGGCTGGCGGTGGGCACCGTCGGCTCCGCGCAGATGGCCGAACGCGAGTGCGCCCGTGTGCGGACTCGGTGTCGCGGTCGCCGCGGTTGCTCGCCAGGGGTGAGTCGTCAGCGGGTAGTTGTCAGGGGCAGGTGCTGCAGTGGCCCACCGACAACCGCCACAGCCCATCGCGCGGATCGCGGTAGAAGGTCCACCACTCGCTCTGTCCGCATCCCGGGCAGGGCGGCGGGTCGAAGATGCCGGTTTGGTCGGCGGTGAAGGTCAGCTGCGCCAGGCCGGCTTCCTGCGCGTCGCGGGTCCTCACGGCGCACCGGTGCACTGGGCGCCGCTCGCGGCGGGGACGGTGGCGGGGGTGGTCAGTTGCCACCCGTCGTGCGGGCCGCCGCTGCCGTGCTGCAACCAGCCGTGCTGACGCAGCCACGCGGTGCGTTTCTGCCACACGCGCGCACCCACACCGGCTTCCCCGGCCAGCAGCGCGGCGGTGTGGTCGGCGGGGATGCGGTCCTCGTAGTCGGCGGCCGCAGCCAGCACCCAGATCACCGCGGTCAACGACGTCCTGGACGGGCGCTGCAGCACCGCCGCCGGCACATCAGCCACCGCCCGCAGGACCGTGCGCGCCCAGCGCACCGCGGAGGGAACCATGTCCCGCGGATCGCCGGGCAACAGCCGCACCCGATGCTCGCTCAACATCGCCTTCGAGGAAACACGGGTCAACGCACGGTGCGCATGCGCCGCTCGACGATCACGGATGCAGGCGCTGTGACCGGCGGGGTGGTGACCACAGGAGGAACGGGCGTGAACGGCGGCACGTAGGGCGGCGTCACGGGAGCGGGCGTGCTGCCGCAGGCGGCGAAGTTGGCCACCCAGTAGGTCCGGTAGGACTCCGCACCGATCAGCGCGTCGTAGCCCTTGACGTAGGCGATGCCGATGCCGATCTCCGTGGCGGCGGCCTTGGTGAGGATGGCGTAGTGGCTGGGAGAGCCCACCCACGCGCGCACGGCTTGGTTGCCGTCCCCCACATTGTTCGGATCGCTGCCGCCGGCCATCGTGAGAATCTCGCCGCTGCTCTGGCAGCCGCTGACGGTTTGCACCTCGGCGTGGAAGTTGGGGTTGTGGTTGGTGGTGCCGTTGGCCCCCAGAGTGTCGGCCCAGCCCTGGGACACGGCATCGATCTTGGTGTTGTGCGCTACCGGAGCCAGGCCGAGGCTGGCCCGCTTAGCGTTAATGCCGTCGAGGATCTGCTGCTTCTGGGTGGCGATGGGGGTGGCCGGGGTCAGCACGGTCGCCGCCTGCGCGCTGGCGCCGGGCTGCGCGACCTCGACGACACCGGCGCCGGCGAGGGTGGCCGCGGCCAGCGCGAAGGCGGCCGCGATGCGAGGGGCGCGGCGGGGGTGGTGCTGAGAGCGGGCCATGAGGGCAGCGTCGGCAGGCGCGACGGGTGCGTTGAGGCGCTGCTGGGCCGTCCGGGTGGCTCCGGCGCCGCGGATCACCCGGGCAGCGCACCGTCACCGATCCGCTGCCCCGGTCCCGCTGCCTACGCTGAGCTGGTGCAGCAGCCCGGCGACGGAGACTACGAGGCGGCGCTGGCAGCGGTGCCCGAAGCGGCCTGGCGAGAGGTCGAGGCCTCGCTTGCGGTGCTGCCGGCCTCGATCGCCGGCAACGCCTGGGGCGGTGGGCAGGAGTCCCGCCCGGGCGTGGTGCAGATGCCGTTCATGGTCTACAGCGACGGCGTTGAGTTGCTGCTGGATCAGCTGGGCCGTGCGGGGGTGCTGCTGCCCTTCAACTGGGCGCACTGGCACGGGCGCGACACCTACGCCGAGGTGGAGGCGTTGCGGCGGGCGCCGGTGGCTGACGCGGTCCGCTTCGTGGTGGCCGTCATCCGCAGCGACCGCTTCGTCGAGGGTGCGTTGGATGCGCAGCTGCGCCGCGGCAGCATCGGTGCGGCGCTGGAGAACATGAGCGCCTGGCGCCGGGAGCACGCCGCGGGCGCTGGCTGAACTCCGCCACTGCTTCGGGATTGGAGCGGCCGTGGTGTCGATCTGCCGCGGTCGCCACCGGGTGTGTTCATCGCAGGCAGCTCAGTACAGCTTCCGCACACCTTCCAGCAGCTGCCACAGCAGCGCGGGAATCTCGTAGCCCTCCGGCTGCCCGTCGATGGGGGAGTGGCCGATCGGCACCACGGTCACCCCGGCCATCGCCAGACCTTGCTGCATGTCGGCTGGCAGCAGGTCATCCTCGCGCAGCCGCAGCGCGCGGTTGCGGGTGGTCTGGTCCGCGTCGGCCCACCAGGAGCGCACCGCATCGGCCTGCGTCATGCCGCCAGTTTCCCGGTCGAGCAGCTGGACGCTCAACTCGACCGCTGCTGCGCGGTCAGGCGATGGGGGTGTAGGCGCTGACGCTGCCCTCGCTGTCCACGGCGATGCCCACCCGGTCGTTGACGAGCACGGGCGCGGCGCCAGGGGAGACCTCACGGTCCGCGCCGGTCTTCGCGTCCAGCACCACGGGACCGTTGGCGGTGGTGCCGTACACCGCGCCGTGCCAGGCGGTGCTCAGCGCCGGCGCCACCCGGGGGGAGCCGTCCTGCGGCAGGTTCCACAGCCGGGTGCCGGCGGAGCCGTCGTAGGCGATGACGGCCGAGGCGGCGGCGCCTGCGTTCGTGCCGCACACCCCGGTGCCGGCGCCGTCGTCGTGGCAGGCCAGCGTGATGCCGGTGCGCCCGGTGGGGATGGTGTCGGTGACCGTGCCGGTGCCGGCGTTGAGCACCTGGAAGACGTTGTCGCCGGAGGCGTAGTCGTTGACGTTGACCCCGGCCAGGGTGGGGCTGACGGTCGAGGCGCTGACCAGGCTGGTGCCGGCGGGGGCCTGCCAGCGCAGCGTCCCGTCGGCGGCGTTCAGCGCGCTCAGCAGGCCGTTGTCGCGGCTGTTGGCCTGGTTGCCCAGGACGACGTCGCCGATGCGGGTGGCCTGCAACAGCCCCTCGTGCTGCCAGCGCTGCTGACCACCCTCGGGCATCAGGCCCCAGGTGATCGCCTGCTTCCAACCGCCGTCGACCGTGACGACCACCTCGCCGTCGGGGGTCGCGGCCTCACCGGCGGGGCTGCTGGTGCTCGAGGCGGCCAGGACCTTCACCACTGGTGCGGACCCAGAGTCCTCCTGCGCCCACTGCGGCAGCTCCAGCGTGACCTGCCACGCCTGCTCGCCGGTGGCAGTGTCCAGCGCGAGCACCTCGACGACCCGGTGCTCCGGGGTGGTCCCGGACGCCGGCTGCGTCACGACGAAGGCGGCCACGGCCAGGGAGGTGGTGTCCGAGCGCACCAGCGCCGGCGCGCTCAGCGGGCTGGGGTTGCCGGAGGTGGGCACCACGGGGGCGGTGGGGGAGTGCAGGTCGCCGGCCTCGCCGCTGACCAGGTCGACGACCTGCAAGCCGGCCTCGGTGGTCAGGTAGCCGGTGAGGTCCTGCACGCTCAAGGCCAGGTCGTCCACCAGCTGCCCGCCGAGGGAGACCTTCCCGGCCGCCGCCTGCTCGGGCAGGGCGACACCGGCGGGGTCGAAGCGCACCGGCGGGTCGAAGGAGGCCCGCTGGGCGGTGGGCTCGCCGGTGGGGGAGGGGGCGCCGGAGGGCTGCCCGCTGGAGGAGGAGGAGCAGCCGGCCGCGGCCAGGGTGAGAGCTGCTGCTGCGGTCAACGCCATCGACCGGCGCAGCGACCGGCGCGGTGTCCTGACGTGCACGTGGTGCATCCTGCTGCCTCTCCGACGTCCCTCGGCGGCACCACACCGGCGCTGGGCGGGCCGTGCCTGCCCCGTGGAGCGGTGCCTCGATCAGGCCCCAGTGTGGCAGTCGGTGCCGACGTGGTGACTCACGCGTCGGCGGGTGCGCCTCGGTCGACGGCCATGATGTAGAGGATGCGGTGGTCGGCGGGCATCTGCTCGCGCAGCTGGGCGATCGCCTCCGCGCTGGTAGGTGCGTCGATGACCACGTACTGCGACTCCTGGCCATCGACGGAGCGGTGGGCGAGGCGCTAGTTCACGGTGTTCGACTCCTGTGCTGTGAGCGGTGCGGGCTTCCTAGTGTGCGCCACACCGCGCGCCTACCTGCGCGCGGGCGGCTGAGGGGATGGGTGGTCAGCGACGTCCCTTCTCGGCTTTCCCGAGCAACTGGCTCGCGGCCGCGGTGATGGCCTCGCTGCTCGCGCCGGGGTTGTCGCCGCAGGCGGTGCTCGACCTCCTCGGCGCACAGCTGACGGCCGAGCTCGCTGCGAGCGGGCTCGATGGCTTCAGCTGCCAACTGCTTGGCGCGCTCAGCGATGACCAGGTCGGCGACGGGGTGGTTGCGGCTCATGCTTCGGTCTCCTCGGTCGGTGCGGTGTGGGTGGTCGATGAGGGCAAGTGCTTAGGGGTGGTGAGGTTGATGTGGCGCTCCGGCTCGCGGCGCATCCGTAAGCCGCGCGGGCGTGCCCTGCCTGTGACTTCAAGCCCTGGCAATGCCTTGGCGTACATCCTTGCAAGGGCTGGCACGGCGGCGGTGGTGGTGATCGCCACGCCGAGCTCGTCGGCGTAGGAGGTCAACATGGGCAGCAGCAGCTTGCGCAGCGCGCGGCCCTGCCGCGTGCCGGGTCGAGCGCAGGCGTGGTCGCCGATGGACCAGCTGTGCCGGTGTCCCGATACGGCGAGCACTGCATCGCGGGCGGGGGAGAGGTAGTAGCGCGTCCATGGACGCATGACCACGGCGAACTGGGCTGCAAGCAGGGCCGGGGCGTACACCCACCAGAACCCCCACAGGAGAAGCGAGAAAGCACGGCTGGAACAGCTGCCACGTCGGATGCCGTGGCGGAAACCCGTCTGCGCCCACCACCACAGCCGTACGCAACCGCTCATGCTCATGCCGGGGCACCCGGGAACTGCCGGGGGTCGACGCGCCGAGGTGAACGGCCTCAGTACCTGCAGCAGCAGCCCCGCGAGCAGCGCGGCGGCAACGGTGAGCAAGTTCAGTGCGAGCAACAGGACGAGCAGGAACCAGCCTGAGCCGATCATCACGGCGCACCTTCGTCGGAGCGCACGGGGGAGGCGATCGGTTCCAGAGTTCCACTGCCGCGGCGTGCGGCGATCTCCTCGTCCAGCCGCCGCAAGTGCACCTGGCACACCAGGGCACGCCACGGACGTCCGGTTGCGTCAGTGCCGGCCCAGGACCAGATCGCCGGCGTTATCGCTGGGCAGCACTTATCGCACCTCAGTTCCATGCCTACATGCGGGTGTGAAGTCCACCTCGCGCCGTGGCTGTCGGTTCCGAAGCTGTCGAAGACTGGCATGGATGGGATCGTTGCGCGCGGGTCTGACACTGGAGAGGACCGAGCTTCGCTGCCTCGTGCGGCAGCAGTAGTCACTCCACTGGCAGTTCGTTCAGCTCCTCTAGGCGGCCATTCAGCGATCGCTTCCAGAAGTACCCGTCGGAGTCCTCGAACGTCGCCCACACCTCAGGGAGTTCCCCCACGGCATGCGGAAGAAGGCCTTCACGTCGGAAGAGTCCCCACTCGTCCGCTTCGGGGTCGCTTATCACGCGGTTTGGGTTGAGTTCGGGTTTGACGGTTTCTGACCACTCTTTCCTTCGGGTCGGACCGATGTTCACGGAATCGGTAACTCTTGTCGTCTTCGCTACTTGGTAGCCAGGGGGGATGACGTAGTGGGTGCGCACCTGCCTGATGGGGTGGCCGCTGCTGTTGTGGACAGCCAGCTTCAGGCTGTGGATCTCGTAGGCATCCTCCAGTGGGTTGCCGTCGTCGTCCTTGGCGGCGTAGACGCTCTGGCCAGCCCAGCGCGGTGAGATGACGTGCACCTGACGCGCCTGCTGCTCTCGTCGCCGCTTGTTCTCCTTCGCCAGTTCCTTGCCTTGTCTGGCGAAAGTGCTGCCTGCGTAGATCAAGCTGCCCACGCCAGCCCATGCGGGCACGTTGCCCCAGTCCAGCCAGTCAGGTCCAAAGACCATGTCGCACCTTCCACTGCTCGGCCAACGAAGTCGCCCACCATCGGACGCAATGTGCCCTACGGCTGGGCTGACTGCGGATGTGTCGACTCATGCGCCCGCCAGCGTCGGGCTGCGCGGCTTGACCGAGGGAAGCGTGCCGCGCCGCTCTCCGGTCCAGCCGATCATGGCTCCACGCTACGGGGCGACCCGGGCACTCCTGCGTCATCTGGCGAAAGCTGCGGAGTCGTGTCGGGTAGGGGAGTGGTGAGCGGGCGTGGGCGCTCTGAAGTGATCACGCGGTAGTGGTGACGACCTCTTCGCTCTCACCGACGGAGACCTCGAGTCGCTGAGGTAGCGGGCCGGCATGGCTTCGTCGATGGGGACGGCGGCGTTGGCGTCGAAGCGGTGGCTGCGCTCGTCGAGGCGCCGGCGCAGCACCTCGGGTGCGACCTGGAGGTAGAGCGGCCGCCAGCGGCCTCGACGAGCTGCTTGTACCGGTCGCGGCCATTGCGCCGCCAGAAGCTGAAGTCCACCACGACGGCGCGGACCTCCGTGATCAGGGTGACCGGCCGTTGCCGCAGCAGGTCCTCGATCAAGTCGCTGAGCTCGGCGTAGGTGTCGGAGTGGTAGTCGATGCCGTAGCGGCCGAAGCGAGCCCAGACCTCCTCGTCGATCGAGAGCCGCTCGTAACCGGCCGCAGCCAGCGTCAAGGCGTGCGCCGTCTTGCCGGAGCTGGCAACACCGCGCAGCAGCATGACCTCCGGTTGGTGCGCGGAGGTACTGCCTGCACCGGCCACCTGGTGATCGTGGCAGACCGAGGCCCTCCTAGGGGGATCTGCCACGGGCGACGAGAGGGGCGACGAAAGGGGCGGCGAGAGGGTTCAAGACTGCTCTCCACAGCCGTAATAAGCATAACCGTGAATATGCTGAACTGCTGGGGCCGTGCACGGGGTGCGAGGGGATCCCTCCCCGTCCGCGTGGTCACCGCCGGCGCAAGCAGTTGCCCGGCTGGCTCCGTCGGGGCGAGCCCGGTCCGTGCGGGGCCGTGCGTCACCACTGCGCCCGGTCCAGTCCGGGCGCGAGCTGGCGCCGGCTGGGGTGCGTCAGGCGGCGCCCCGGCCCCTCCGGGCCGGGATCCCCGGGGTCCCCGGTGCCCCTGGTACCCCGCCGCCTCGCCCGACCACTCCCCCACCGAACGGCGCCTTGAAAAACGGTCCCAGCGGTTCCGCATAGTAGGCAATATGATGCAAACCCGTTGCGAGAGTAGTACAATTTGGACGTGGACACCTTGGGGCCGGGCAGCTCCCTCACCGCGGCGCTGGACGCGTACCTGATCGCGCGCGCCCCCCGCAAGGACTCCCCCAACACCACCGCCGCGTTGCGCCGCGACGTCGCCGGTCTTGCCCGCCGCCTGGCCGACGTCCTCGAGACCGAGCCCGAGCAGCTGCGCATCGAGCACCTGACCCTCAAGGCGCTGCGCCAGGCCTTCGCCGAGTTCGCCCACGACCACGCCCGCGCCTCCATCGGCCGGGCCTGGTCCACCTGGAACGGGCTGTGTACCTTCCTGGTCACCGAGGGCGTCATCGAGGGCAACCCCATGTCCGGTGTCGCCCGCCCCCGCCCGGAGCGCACCCAGCCCAAGGCGCTGCGCGGTGAGGACACCCCCGAGCAGCTGCTGCAGGCCATCGCCGCCGGCGTCACCGCCGGGCGTAACCCCTGGCCCGAGCGGGACCTGGCCATCCTCACTGTCCTGCTCGTGGCGGGCCTGCGCTCCGCGGAGCTGCTGGAGCTGCGGGTGCGCGACCTGGCCGGCGCCGAGGACGAGCCGCGCCTGCACGTGCGCGGCAAGGGCAACGCCGAACGAAGTGTGCCCATCGAGCCGGTGATGGCCGAGCTGCTGCATGCCTACCTCGACTCCCGCCGCGACCGCTTCGCCACCGCCGCCCGCCTGCCCGGCGACGCGGCCCTGTTCGTCTCCACCTACGGCACTCCCCTGACCCGCAACCAGCTGCAGTACCTGGTGCGCTGCGTCTACCGCCGCGCCGGCATCCACGACCGCGTCCCCCAGGGCGCCCTGGTGCACGCTCTGCGCCACACCTTCGCCACCCGTGTCGTCGCCTCCGGCGGCTCCGCCGTGGAGGTGATGCGCCTGCTGGGGCACCAGTCGCTGACCACCAGCCAGCGCTACATCGACGCTGCCGCCACCGAGTTGCGCACCGCGGCCGCCGGCAACCCGCTGTACCGCACCATCGCCCAGCTGCCCGGCGTTGCGCGCTGAAGTCGGGCCGGCGACTCCTCGCGCCCGCGGGTTGATCGACGAGCCGGAGCGCCTGACACCATGGTCATGGACTTCAGGGTCATGCCGATGGTCGCGCTGTTTCCGTGGAGCGTCGCGGCGGTCGAGGTAGAAAGGGGTGGCCTGAGCGGTGCCCGCTCAGGTCAGCAGGGCTGCTGCGCTCAAGCCAGCAGTTAGCGGACGGCGCGTCATCACGCCCATGGTGAAGCCTCCACACACGTTCGGCCGGGTTTGGAGCCTAGCGCCGGTCCAGTCTCGATGACCTGCTGGACACCCAGGTGGCCTTCAGTCCGGGCGCCCGCGCTGCCGGGGCACAGCGGACCTGCGGTCAGCGGCGCTCGTTGCGGTTCAAGTTGAAGTGTGCGATCGTACGAATGTGCGTGCGATCGCACATAACCGCTGCGTGTCTTGCGCATGCCGCGACACCGCCACGAACCAGCTCGTGCCTGTGCACGCTCCTCGCCCCGTACCGGAAGAGCCCATGACTACAAGCTTGCGCGACCGCCGTTTCGCCCTGTTCGCGCTCTTCTTCATTCCCGGCTTCAGCCTGTCCTCCTGGGTCACCCGGACACCCGCAGTCCGCGACGCCCTGGAGGCCTCCACGGCGCAGATGGGCCTGGTGCTGCTGGGCTTGTCGGCTGGGTCCATGCTCGGCATCTTGTCTTCAGGTCCTCTGGTCACCCGCTTCGGCACCCGACCCATCATTGTCGCGGGATCGGTGTCGATCATTGCGAGCATGCTGGTCACAGGCGTGGGATCCCTTTGGGGTGTAGCGCCACTAGTGGCGCTGGGTCTGGCCCTGTTCGGCTTGGGCATGGGCGGAGGCGAGGTCGCGTTGAACGTCGAGGGCGCCGACGTCGAGCAGGGCATGGGACGAGCGGTCCTGCCAGCCATGCACGGCTTCTTCAGCTTTGGAACCGTGATCGGAGCCAGCCTCGGCATCCTGCTGACCGCAGTCGACTTCCCTGTCGTCATCCACCTCGTCCTCGTCTCCACCATGACCTTGGTCATATTCGTCCTGGTGGTTGGCCGACTCGGAGCAGGACTGCCGCCGTCGGGGCCGACCGTGAGCACCCAGGAGCACACTGCGCGTCCCGTCTGGAGGGACCCCGGCCTGGTGATGATCGGTGCCATCGTTCTGGCCATGGCCTTCGCCGAGGGAACGGCCAACGACTGGCTACCCCTGGTCATGGTGGATGGTCACGGACTGGCCCCGACCTGGGGATCGATCACCTACGCGATCTTCGCAGCGTCGATGACCGTGGGCCGCTTCGCCGGATCCTGGATCCTTGATCGAGTCTCCAGGGTCAACGTCGTCCGAGCCAGCTCCGTCGCTGGGGCCCTCGGGCTGGCCGGCGTCATCTTCGTGGACAATGCGGCCGTTGCTGTGACCGCGGTCGCCCTCTGGGGCCTGGGCGCCTCGCTAGGCTTTCCGCTGGCGCTGTCGGCCGCCGGGGATTCCGGCGAAAACCCCGCCGCTCGCGTGGCGCTGGTCGCCACCGTGGGTTACGTCGCCTTTCTCATCGGTCCTCCCCTGCTGGGCTTTATCGGGGAAGCCGTCGGCCTGCGCCAAGCCCTCATCGTCGTCCTGGTCGCCGTCCTGCTGGCCTCCGTGCTGGCACCCGCGGTGCGGAGTCGCAAGACCGCTGGTGCTTCGCCGAACAGCCAGAGCCTGTCCGCCTGAGGAGGCGACAGCTCACGGCCAGGGCTGGCCGGACACCTCCCCGGTCACGCCAGAGCACGAGCCACCAGTGCGACTTGAGCAGTGCAAGACCGCGACGTTCAAGCCGCCGCTCAGGCTGCGACCTACCGGGCGCAAGCCACCGGAGCTGAACCACCACACCCGAGATCACGAAGGGAAACCTCCACCCGTGACGCGCCAGGCTCTCGTCGTCCGCGGCGGCTGGGATGGGCACTCCCCCAACGAAGCCACCGACCTGTTCATCCCGCACCTGGAGGCGAACGGCTTCACCGTGCGCGTCGAGGACGTCGTGGACACCCCGAAGGTGTACGCCGACGCCGAGGTCATGGCCTTGGTCGACCTCGTCGTGCAGTGCAACACGATGAACACCATCGAGAAGGAGGAGTTCGAGGGCCTGCGCGCGGCCGTCGAGGCCGGCACCGGCCTGGCCGGCTGGCACGGCGGCATCGCCGACTCCTACCGCA
>NZ_JBJLSF010000049.1:0-33073 GCF_050871885.1 Kineococcus aridisoli
CGACCCGGACCGGGTCGCGGCGGAGGTCGCGGGACACCCGGCGGGAGGTGCTGGAGCGCTCCTGGCGCGGTGCTGGAGCGGTCCTGGCGCGGTCCGGTTGCCGACCCCGCGGGTCGGTGCTCGACTGAGCCCCGCCGGGTGCAGCAGCTCGCCTGGGCAGTCCCGCAGGACCCGCTCTCGGGAGGACCCCACCATGACCGCACCGACGTCTCACCGACCGGACGATCTGGTGCTCGGACACCTCGACCTCGCCCAGTCGCTCGCGGCCCGCTACCGCAACCGCGGCGAGAGCCTCGACGACCTCGTGCAGGTCGCCTACCTCGGCCTCGTCAAGGCCGCCCACCGCTACCGCCCCGACGCCGGTTCCTCCTTCGCGGCGTACGCGGCCCCCACCATCACCGGCGAGATCCGCCGCCACTTCCGCGACCACGGCTGGGACGTGCGCCCCCCGCGGCGCCTGCAGGAGCTGCGCGCGCGGCTGCGCAGCGTGCAGGCGGAGCTGGAGCAGCACGGCGGGTGCACCGACGAGGCCCTCGCGCAGGCGCTCGGCGCCACCGTCGCCGAGGTGCGCGAGGCCCGCCAGGCCTCGAACGCGTACTCGGCCGTCTCCCTGGACGCCCGCTACGGCGGCGACGGCGACGACACCACCCTCGCCGACACCCTCGTGGCCGAGGGGGACGGCGCCGCCGCCGTCGACGACCTCGTCGCCCTCGCCGACGCGACCTCCGACCTGGGCGGGCGCGAGCGGCGCATCCTCGCCCTGCGCTTCTACGCCGACGCGACCCAGTCGCAGATCGCCGCCGACCTCGGCATCAGCCAGATGCAGGTCTCCCGGTTGCTGTCGGCGCTGCTGCGCCGGCTGCGCGAGCGGCTCACCGATCAGGTCCCCGTGCGCGCCGTGGGGGTCAGCGAGCGCGGTCGCAGGGCGGGCGAGTCGGTGCCGGCGTGGTCGCGCATCCCCGCGAACACCTCGGCCAGCACGTCCTGGGCGGCGTGAGCGGGGCGCCAGCCGAGCTCCTCGCGCACCCGCGAGGTGTCGAGCAGCGGCACGCCCATGCCCATGTCGAACCAGCCGGGTTGCACGGGGTGGACGCGGGCGTGGTAGCTGGCCTGCACCGCGAGCCGCGCCAGCCGGTGGCCCACGGGCACCAGCCGCCCGGCCCGCAGCACCCGGCCGAGGTCCCGGCCGCCGAGGACGGGCTCGTCGGCGACGTTGAAGGCGCCGCGGGGGGTGTGCTCGAGCATCCGCGCGATCGCGTCGGCGAGGTCCTCGGCGTGCACGACCTGGAAGCGCACCCCCTTGGGCAGCGGCAGCACGGGCAGCGGCACCCGGCCCAGCAGCCGGGTGGGCGTGAGCAGCCCGGCGAAGTAGCGCGCGAGCTCGCTGCCGGAGCGGCCCTGCATGACCAGGGCCGGGCGCACCCGGGTGACGACGAGTTCGGGGTGCTCGGCCTCCACGACGTCCAGGTGCGCCTCGCAGGTGGCCTTCTCCCGCGAGTACTGCACGGTCGGCAGGCCGGTGGCCGGCCAGGACTCGTCGACGCGCGAGTCGTCGGCGGGGTGCTCGGCGTAGGCGCCCAGGGAGGACAGGTGCACCAGGTGCGGGACGCCGGCCTGCAGGACGGCGCGCACCACGTTGCGGGTCCCGCCGAGGTTGACCCGGCTCAGCTCCGCGGGGTCGCGCATGGGCTGGATGAGCCACGCGGTGTGCACGACGGCGTCCACGCCGCGGAAGAGCTCGGTCATGCGGGACACGGCGTCGGGCCCGGCGATGTCCAGGGACTCCCACTGCACGCCCGCGTACGGGCTCTCCCCCGCCGGGTCCACCTGCGGCACCCGGCGGGCGATGCCGACGACGTCGACGTCCCCGCTGGGCAGCCCCTGCTGCAGCCGCCGCAGCAGCGCCGTGGAGACGCTCCCCGACGCACCCGTGATCGCGATCCGCATGCTCACCCCTCTCCTCGTGCGCGGACCGGTGCTCCTGGTGGGTCCGGTCATGCAGGACCCCTACCCGGGGCCCCCACCTCGAAACCGCGGCCCGCTCCCGACCGGGCGGAGCGGGGCGCGGGCACCGGGCAGCGGGCGCCTGCAGGTGCAGGCAGCCGCGGACGGGAGTAGGACCGGGGCATGACCCTGGTCCGCGCCCTCTTCGACGCCCCCTCCCGCTGGACCGCGCTCGACCCCGTCGCCGCCCGCGCGCAGGAGCTGGCCGACCGGCTGCTGCCGGGCGGGCGGGTGCGCGGCTGGCTGCACGGCCGCCCCTTCGGCCACCCCGCCCACCCGGCGATGGCCCAGCTGCCGATCGGCACGTCCGTCTCGGCGGCGCTGCTCGACGCGGCCGCCCTCGTGCTGCCGGGCGGGCGGGCGCTGGAGGCCCCGGCGCGGGGGCTGGCCGCCGTCAGCGTCGCCTCCGTGGTGCCGACGGCGCTGGCGGGCTGGGCCGACTACACCGGGCTGCACCGCGACCAGCAGCGCACCGCCCTCGTGCACGCGAGCGGCAACCTCGTGGCCGCGACGCTGTGGAGCCTGTCGCTGGTCGCGGGGCGGCGGGCGCCGCTGCTGCGCACGGCGGGGACGGCGGTCGCCGGGGCGGCCGGGGCGCTGGGCGGGCACCTGGCCTACCGCTGGGCCGCGGGTCCCAACCACGCCGAGCACCTGCACCACCTGGCCGGTGACGGGCAGGGGTCCGGCGACGTCGGCGCCCTGGCGGAGCTGCCCGAGGGCACCCCGGTGCAGCGCCGGGTCGGCGAGGCGCCGGTGTGCGCGCTGCGCCGCGGCTCCGAGGTGCTGGCGCTGACCGGCACCTGCACCAACGACGGCGGTCCCCTGCACGAGGGCTCGGTGCGCGGCGGCGGGGCGCAGACGGCGATCACCTGCCCGTGGTGCGCCAGCACCTTCCGCTTCGCCGACGGCGCCGTCCTGGACGGGCCCGCGAGCTCGCCGCAGCCCACCGTGCGGACCAGGGTGCGCGAGGGCCGGGTGCAGGCCCGGGTGGTGGGCCCGCCGCTGTGAGCGAGGGCCCGGTGCGGCCGGTGCGGCGGCTGCGGGCCGGCGCCCGGGAGCTGCTGGGCCGCTGGCCGCGGCTGGGGCTGGCCGTGCGCACCGCGCTCGCGGCGGGCCTGGCGTGGTGGATCGCGCTGCGGCTGCCGTTCACGCCCGCCGAGACCTACCCCTACTACGCCCCGCTGGGCGCGGTCGTCGGCTCGTACTCGACCGTGCGCAGCTCCGCGCGCAACTCCCTGCTCGCGGTGCTCGCGATCGTCGTCGGGGCCGTGCTGGCGCTCGCGGCCGCCGCCGTGGCCGGCGGTGTCCTCGTGGTGCTGCTGCTGGTCTTCGTCGCGACGCTGGTGGCCGGCTGGCGGCTCCTGGGCGAGCAGCGCTCGTGGGTGCTCACCGCCTCGCTGTTCGTGCTGGTCGTCGGCGCCGCGGACCCGGTGGACTACGTGAGCGCCTACGCGGGGCTGACGCTGCTGGGCGGGCTGGTCGCCGTGGTGGTGAACGCGGCGCTGCCCGAGGTGCCGCTGAGCCGCTCGCACCGGGAGCTGCACCGGCTGGCGGGCGTCCTGGCCGACCAGCTCGACGACCTCGCCGAGGGGCTGCGCCGCGACGAGCCCCCGAGCGCCCAGGAGTGGGAGCAGCGCCTGCGCTCGATCGCGCCCGTGCGCGAGTCCGCCCGCGCCAGCGGCGCCGAGACCGAGGAGTCGCTGCGGGGCAACCTGCGGGCCCGGCGGAACCTGCCCTCGGTGCGGCGCCAGCACGTCGACGCCGTGGTCCTGGACAACCTGGGGCGCCGCGTGGAGGAGCTGACCGAGCTGCTCGTGGAGGTGCAGACGCCCGGCGAGCGGGCGGTGGCCATGGACGCGGCGCTGCGCTGGCCGACGGCGCAGGCGTTGAGCTCGCTGGCGGCGCTGCTGCGCGAGCGCCCGGAGGAGATCGGGGCACCCGACGCCGCCCCGCCCGACGTCACCGGCCTGCGCGAGGATGTGCAGCGGCTGTCGCAGGCGCAGGTCGCGGCCGAGTACACCACCGACCGCGACCGGCAGACCGCCGGTGCGGTCGTGACGCTGCTGCGCCGCTGCCTGGGGGCGCTGCAGGTCGACCCGACCGTGCCCGACCCCGAGGCGGTCGCGCCCACCCCGTGGGCGCAGCCGGACCCTCGGCTGCCGGGCCGGCCACGTTTGCGCCCGCGCACCGGGGGTAGGTGGCGAGTACCGACCATCCGCAGACGCTGAGAGGGGCACTCCGTGTACCGCCACACCCGCGAACTGCAGTTCACCGCCAAGCCTGAGAAGCCCGACGCGCTGTTCGCCGCGAAGTTCCAGGAGATCCTGGGCGGGCAGTTCGGTGAGATGACCGTGATGATGCAGTACCTGTTCCAGGGGTGGAACTGCCGCATCCCCGGCAAGTACAAGGACATGATCCTCGACATCGGGGCCGAGGAGATCAGCCACGTCGAGATGCTGACCGTGATGCTGGCCCGCCTGCTCGAGGGTGCCCCCGGCGAGACGACCGAGAAGGCCGCGGCCGCCAACCCCGTCCTGGCCGCCGTCCTCGGCGGGCAGAACCCCCAGCACGCGATCGTCTCCGGCGGCGGCGCCCGCCCCACCGACTCGCAGGGCAACCCGTGGAACGCCGGCTACATCATCGCCAGCGGCAACCTGCTCACCGACTTCCGCTCCAACGCGGCCGCCGAGGGCCAGAGCCGGCTGATGACCAGCCGCATCGCGAACATGACCGACGACCGCGGTGTCAAGGAGATGCTGGCCTTCAACCTGGCCCGCGACACCTACCACCAGCAGCAGTGGATGTACGGCATCCAGATGCTCGTGGAGGAGGGCTTCGCCGAGTCCGAGATCGAGCGCTCGAACGGCGACTGGGAGGACGCGGACGCCGCGCACGTCTTCTACACCAACGAGGGCAGCCGCGCCGGTGAGGGCCTGTGGGCCACCGGCAACAGCGTCGTCGACGGCCAGCCGTTCCGCACCGAGCCGCTGCGCCCGCTCACCGACGACCAGGGCATCCTGCCCGCTCCCGACCCGCTGCAGTACGTCACCTACGACGGCAGCCAGGGCCCGGGCAAGCCGGGCAACGCTGTCGGCGGCGCGGTGCAGCAGGCGGAGAACGTGGTCACCAAGGTCAAGGACGCCATCACCGGCGACAAGCACTGAGGTCCGCCCCGGGTGGCCGGGGGTCCGCGGCGCCGTCCAGGCGCCCCGGGCCCCCGGCCACCTGCACGTTCGCCGGAGGTTCCCCGGACGTCACCTGGACGACGCCCGGTCGTTGCCCGTGCGCGGCCCGGCGCTCAGGCGGGGAACGCCTCGGCGAGCCGCTGCCACTGGTCCCCGACCAGCGGCAGCACGCCCCCGTGCTTGGTGTTCGGTGGGATGCTGAACTCCCCCGCCGGCAGCGGTGTCCAGCGCCCGCTCGCCGGGTCGTCGCTCACCAGCGCCGTGTAGCCCTGCGGGCGCACCTCGTACTGGTCCACGAGCAGGTACCAGACGCCGCGACGGCGGTCGCGGAACACGACGGGCGCCTCGACGTCGGCGTACAGCTCGTCGGCGATGCGGGTGGCCACCAGCTCCCAGCCGGAGCCCGTGTCGGTCTCCTGGAACAGCTTCAGCGCGTCCGGCCGGCGGGAGTCGTCCTTGGAGACGCGGACGGCGAGGTCGCCGTCGCGGAAGGTCGTCGTGTCGATGACCGCGAAACCCCGGTCGATGACCACCTCGGCCGGCCCGACGGAGCGGAAGTCGCGGGTGCGGGCGGCGAGGACGCGGCTGTAGCTGGCACCGCGGTGACCGGTGTCCTGCGGGTCGTACAGCGTCGAGGACCAGTGGACGACGAACTCCCCGCTCGCCTGGTCGAAGACGGCCTCGGGCGCCCACGCCATGCCGGCCGTCGGCGGCGCGATCTCCAGCGCCCACGGCTGCGACCAGTGCACGAGGTCCTCCGAGCGCCAGACGACGACGTCGCGGCTGCCGGTGCGGGTCCACTCGTCCCAGCCGCGGCCGTCACCGCCGTAGATGCGCAGGTCGGTGGCGACGACGAAGAACTCCCCCGCGCCGGCGACGACGTGGGGGTCGCGGATCCCGGTGGTGCCGCCGGACCAGGTGAGGACGGGCTCGCCGCGGTTGCGGCGCGTCCACCGGCGGGCGTCGTCGCCGTCGCTGAGGGAGAAGTGCACCTGCTCGCCGTGGCCGTCGGGCGCCTCCACGTGGTGCACCAGCAGGTAGCCGTGCTCGTCGGGCACCGGAGCCTCCTCGCCGTCGTGCCCGGCCGGGTCGCCGGACGCGCGCAGGTTACCCGGCTGCCCGGCCGCCCTGCGGGTGCCGCGCCTCAGCCGAAGTAGACGGCGACGGGGCGGCCGTCGATCTCGTGGACGTCCACGGGGGTGTCGAACACCGCCTCCAGGACCTGCGGGCGCATCATCTCGCGCGGCGTCCCCTGGGCCACCACCTCGCCGTCGCGCAGCGCGATGAGGTGGTCGGACCAGCGGGCGGCGAAGTTGACGTCGTGCACGACCATGACGACCGACTTGCCGAGGTCGTCGGCCGCGCGCCGCAGCCGCCGCATCATCCGCACGGCGTGCTTCATGTCGAGGTTGTTCAGCGGTTCGTCGAGCAGGACGTAGCGGGTGTCCTGGGCCAGGACCATCGCGACGTGGGCACGCTGGCGCTGGCCGCCGGAGAGCTGGTCGATGGGGCGCTGCTGCAGCTCGAGCAGGTCCAGCAGGTCCAGCGCCTGGTCGACCAGGCGCTCGTCCTCGGCGCCCGGGCGGCCCCGCGAGTGCGGGAAGCGCCCGAAGGACACCAGCTCGCGGACCGTCAGCCGCAGGTCGAAGTGGTTCTCCTGGCGCAGCACCGCCAGGGCGGTGGCGACCTCGCGCGACCGGGCCGCGTGCACGTCCAGCGGGCCGTCCGGGCCGTCGATGACGACCGAGCCGGTGTCGGGCGCCAGCAGCCGGCCGACGGTGGTCAGCAGCGTGGACTTGCCCGCGCCGTTGCTGCCGATGAGCGAGGTGATGCCGTGGTCGGGGAACCGCAGCGACACCGGCCCCAGCACGGTCGTGCCGCCGTAGCTCGTGCTCACGCCGTCGACGGTGATCACAGTCTTCCCTTCCGCAGGAGCAGGACGAGGAACAGCCCGCCGCCGACGACGTCGAGGACGACGGTCAGCATGCCGGAGGCGGAGAACACGTGCTCGAGGACGAACTGCGAGCCCACCAGCAGCAGGGTCCCGAACAGGAACGCCATCGGCAGCAGGTGGACGTGCCGCTCGCTGCCGACCAGCTGCCGCGCCACCGTGGCGGCGATGAACCCGAAGAACGTCATGGGCCCCACCAGTGCCGTCGAGAGGGCGATGAGGACGCTGACGACGACGAGCACGGTCGTCAGCTCGCGGCGGTGGTCCAGGCCGAGGTTCGTGGCGACGTCGCGCCCCAGCTGCAGGACGTCCAGCCGGTGCACCCGCCGGGCCACGAACAGCCCCGCCAGCACGCACGCGCCGAGCGCGAGCGGCAGCGAGGCGTCGTCGACGGCGTTCATCCGGGCGAACAGCCGCAGCGAGAGCAGGTCGTAGTCCGTGGGCGACAGGACCCGCTGCAGGAACGTCGCCAGGCTGTCGAAGGCCATCCCGAGGGTGACCCCGACCAGGAGCAGGACGTTGAGGTTGCCCCAGCGCGCGGTGAACAGCCACCGGAACAGCACGGTGGCGAACGCGACCATCACGAGGGTCTGCACGAGGACCTTCGCCAGCCCGTCCGTGGCTGCCAGGACGCGGCCGCCCCACACGACCACCAGCGCGGTCTGCACGAGGACGTAGACCGAGTCCAGCCCCATGATGGACGGCGTCAGCACCCGGTTGCGGGTGACCGACTGGAACAGCACGGTCGCCACCGACTGCGCGAAGCCGGCGACGACCATCGCCCCCAGCATCGTCAGCCGGCGGTGCAGCGCGTAGTCGAAGCTGCCGCGCACGAAGGCGAACAGGTAGGCGAGCACGACGACGGCGAGCAGCGCGCCGACGACGGCGGTCCGCGCCGCCGGTGACAGCGCGCGCCGCCGCGGTCGTGGGCGCAGGGTCCGCGGGCGGCGCGGGCGCAGCAGGGTGTCAGCCACGCAGCGCCCTCCGGCGCACCAGGACCAGGCCCACGAACCCGAGCGCGCCGACGGCGCCGAGGACGACCGACACGGGGATCTCCAGGGGGAAGACGACGGTGCGGCCGATCAGGTCGCAGCCGATGACGAGCGCGGCGCCGACGAGGACGACGACCGGCAGGTTCGCGCGGACGTCGTCACCGCGCAGCACGCTGACGAGGTTGGGGACGACGAGGCCCACGAACGGCAGGAACCCCACCACCACGCCGGTGACCCCCGTGGCCAGCGCGACGGCCGCGCTGCCGAGCAGGACGACCCGGTCGTGGTCCAGGCCGAGGTTGCGGGCCACGTCGGGGCCGAGCCCGGCGACGGTGAACCACTGCGCGCAGCAGAACACCAGCAGGACCACCGCGCCGGCGGCGTAGAGGGGCTCGTAGTGGCCCGCGGTGATGCTGTTGAAACCGCCGGAGCGCCAGGCGGCGAGGGACTGCTGCAGCTCGGCGCGGGTCGCCAGCAGCAGCGTCACCGCACCGACGAGGGAGCCGAGCATCATGCCGACCAGCGGCACGACGACCGAGGAGCGCAGCGCCACCCGCCGCAGCAGCCCGAGGAAGACCATCGTCCCGGCGAAGGCGAACGCGCTGGCGACGGTCATCTTCACCAGGACCGGAGCCTGCGGCCACACGAGCATCATGAGCAGGATCCCCAGGGCCGACCACTGCGCCGACCCGGTCGTGGTCGGTTCGACGAACCGGTTCCGGGTGATCATCTGCATGACGGTGCCGGAGACGCCCATGGCGGCGGCGGCCAGCACGAGCGCCACCGTGCGGGGCACCCGGGAGACGAGGAACATCTCCTGCGCCGACCCGGCGGTCCACAGGTCCGACAGCGAGATGTCGTAGCCGCCGACGGCCAGCGAGGCCACGACGAGGACGAGCACGAGCACGAGCGCGGCGACCGTGGTCGCCGCGCCCGCGCCGGTGGTGGCCGGACCGGACCTCATGCCGCGCTGAAGGCGTCCGCGATCTGCTCGTACACCGCCGTGTAGGTCTGGATCCCCTCGGTGACGTAGAAGTCGCTGGGCAGGTAGACGATCTGGTCCTGGGTGACGAACGTCGTCCGCGCCCACGCCTGCTGGTCGGCCACCACCTGCTGCGCCGCCTGGGCGCCCTCGGTGCCGACCGCCGCGTCGCGGTCCATGAGGATCATCCAGTCCGGGTTCAGCTGCGCGATCGTCTCCGGCGCCAGCCCGGAGTCGTTGTGCACGGCCGTCGCCTCGTCCTGGGTGGGCAGCACGTTCCGCAGCTCCAGCGGCTCCAGCAGCGGGGCGAGGCGGCTGGTGCCGTTGTCGACGTGCCCGCCGGTGAGGCTGGCCAGGAACACCGTCTCGGTGCCGGTGGCGTCGGCGGCCTCCTGCTCGGCGGCCTGCAGCGCGTCGACGAGCTCCTGCGCGACGTCGCTCGCACCCAGCACCTCGCCCAGGGTGCGGGTCTGGGTCTCCAGGGCCTGGACGAACCCGCCCTCGGCGTCCGCGGAGGGCGCGACGTCGATGGTCGGCGCGATCTGCGTCAGCTCGTCGTAGTGGTCGGCGAAGCGGTACCCGCCGACGATCAGGTCGGGCTCGGCCGCGTTGAGCGCTTCGAAGTCGGGATCGCGGTGGGTCCCGACGTCCGCGATCGCCTCGTCGGCCGCCCAGTCCTCGTAGCCGGTCGCGGGCAGCAGGTCCTTCGGCACCGCGACCGGCTCGACGCCCATCGCCTTGAGGGTGGCGAAGGAGGTGTTGTCCAGCGCCGCGACGCGGACCGGCTCGGCCGGGACCTCGACCTCGCCCAGGTTCGTGGGAACCGTGCGGGTGGTCGGCTCGGCGGCGGCGGCCGTGGCGTCCTCCTCGCTCGAGGAGCAGCCGGCCAGGCCGAGCGCCACGGCCAGCGCCAGCGGCGCGGTGATCACGGTTGCACGGCGGAGGGTTCTCACGGCGGGCCTCTCAGGGGTCGGGGGCGTGCGCCGGGGGGCGGCACTGTGGTGAGCCTACCCTCACCGCAGGACTCCCCTCGCGACCGGCCCGGTCCCGCCCCTGCCCGGTGCGCCCGGGAACGACGGAACCCCCGTGGCAGGGCGCGCAGCACCGGCCACGGGGGTCGTCCGTCGCGGCTCGCAGGAGCCGCTGGATCAGCGGGGGCTCAGAACTCCCAGTCCTCGTCCTCGGTGGCCACGGCCTTGCCGATGACGTAGCTGGAGCCGGAGCCGGAGAAGAAGTCGTGGTTCTCGTCCGCGTTCGGCGACAGCGCGGACAGGATGGCCGGGTCCACCCGGGTCATGTCCGAGGGGAACATGCCCTCGTAGCCGAGGTTCATGAGCGCCTTGTTCGCGTTGTAGTGCAGGAACGTCTTGACGTCCTCGGTCAGGCCCACGCCGTCGTAGAGGTCGGAGGTGTACTTGCACTCGTTGTCGTACAGCTCGTACAGCAGGTCGAACGCGTAGTCCTTGATCTCGTCGCGCTTGGCCTGGTCGACGAGCTCCAGCCCGCGCTGGAACTTGTAGCCGATGTAGTACCCGTGCACGGCCTCGTCGCGGATGATGAGCCGGATCAGGTCGGCGGTGTTCGTCAGCTGCGCGCGGGACGAGAAGTGCATCGGCAGGAAGAAGCCGGAGTAGAACAGGAACGACTCCAGCAGGGTGGAGGCCACCTTGCGCTTCAGCGGGTCATCACCGTGGTAGTACTCCAGGACGATCGACGCCTTGCGCTGCAGCGCCTCGTTCTCCTCCGACCAGCTGAACGCCTCGTCGATCTCCCGGGTGGAGGCCAGCGTGGAGAAGATCGAGGAGTAGCTGCGCGCGTGGACCGACTCCATGAACGCGATGTTCGTGTAGACGGCCTCCTCGTGCGGGGTGAGCGCGTCCGGGATGAGCGAGACCGCCCCGACCGTCCCCTGGATGGTGTCCAGCAGCGTCAGCCCCGTGAACACGCGCAGGGTGAGCGTGCGCTCGGCGGGGCCGAGGTTCTGCCACGACTGGACGTCGTTGGACAGCGGCACCTTCTCCGGCAACCAGAAGTTGCTCGTGAGGCGGTTCCAGATCTCCAGGTCCTTGTCGTCCTGCAGGCGGTTCCAGTTGATCGCGTTGACGCGGTCGATGAGCTTCAGCTTCTCCACGGTCTTCCCTCTTCTCGCAGGCCCCGGCTCAGAGCATGCAGCTGACGCAGCCCTCGACCTCGGTGCCCTCGAGCGCCATCTGCCGGATCCGGATGTAGTAGATCGTCTTGATCCCCTTGCGCCACGCGTAGATCTGCGCGCGGTTGATGTCGCGCGTGGTGGCGGTGTCCTTGAAGAACAGCGTCAGCGACAGGCCCTGGTCGACGTGCTGGGTCGCCGCGGCGTAGGTGTCGATGATCTTCTCGGGACCGATCTCGTAGGCGTCGGCGTAGTACTCCAGGTTGTCGTTCGTCATGAACGGCGCCGGGTAGTACACGCGGCCGAGCTTGCCCTCCTTGCGGATCTCGATCTTCGAGGCGATCGGGTGGATCGAGGAGGTCGAGTTGTTGATGTAGCTGATCGAGCCCGTCGGCGGGACGGCCTGCAGGTTCTGGTTGAAGATGCCGTGCTCGACGACGGACGCCTTCAGCCCGGCCCAGTCGGCGCGCGTGGGCAGCTCGACGCCGGCCTGGGCGAACAGCTGCGCGACGCGGTCGGTGGCCGGCAGGAAGTCGTTCTCGAGGTACTTGTCGAAGAAGGACCCGTCGGCGTACTTGGAGCGCTCGAACCCCTCGAACGTCTCACCGCGCTCGATCGCGATCCGGTTGCTGGCGCGCAGGGCGTGGAACAGCACCGCCGCGAAGTACACGTTGGTGAAGTCGACGCCCTCCTCGCTGCCGTAGTGGACGTGCTCGCGGGCGAGGTAGCCGTGCAGGTTCATCTGGCCGAGGCCGATGGCGTGCGAGCGGGAGTTGCCGTGGGCGACCGAGGGGACGGACTGGATGTCGCTGGCGACGCTCACCGCGGTGAGCGCGCGGACGGCGGTCTCGACGCTCTGCCCGAGGTTCCCGCCGTCCATCGTCAGCGCGATGTTGAGCGAGCCCAGGTTGCAGGAGATGTCCTTGCCGATCTCGGCGTAGGTCAGGTCCTCGGCGAGCCGGCTGGGGGTGTTGACCTGCAGGATCTCCGAGCACAGGTTCGACATGTTGATGCGGCCGGCGATCGGGTTGGCCCGGTTCACCGTGTCCTCGAACACGATGTAGGGGTAGCCGGACTCGAACTGCAGCTCGGCCAGGGTCTGGAAGAACTCGCGGGCGTCGATCTGCGTCTTGCGGATGCGGTCGTCGGCGACCATCTCGCGGTAGTGCTCGCTGATCGGCAGGTCCCCGAAGGGCTTGCCGTACACCCGCTCCACGTCGTACGGGGAGAACAGGTGCATCGGCTCGTTGTTCTTGGCGAGCTCGAAGGTGATGTCCGGGACGACCACGCCGAGGCTGAGGGTCTTGATGCGGATCTTCTCGTCGGCGTTCTCGCGCTTGGTGTCCAGGAAGCGCAGGATGTCGGGGTGGTGCGCCGACAGGTACACCGCGCCGGCGCCCTGGCGGGCCCCGAGCTGGTTGGCGTAGGAGAAGGAGTCCTCCAGCAGCTTCATCACCGGGATGACGCCGGAGGACTGGTTCTGGATCCGCTTGATCGGGGCGCCGTACTCGCGGATGTTGCTCAGCAGCAGCGCCACGCCGCCGCCGCGCTTGGACAGCTGCAGCGCGGAGTTGATGCCGCGGCCGATGGACTCCATGTCGTCCTCGATGCGCAGCAGGAAGCAGGAGACCAGCTCGCCGCGCGAGGCCTTGCCGGCGTTGAGGAAGGTCGGCGTCGCCGGCTGGAAGCGGCCCGCGATGACCTCGTCGACGATCGCGGTGGCCAGCGCCTCGTCGCCGACGGCCAGCGTCAGCGCCGTCATGACGGCGCGGTCCTCGAAGTTCTCCAGGTACTGCTTGCCGTCGAAGCTCTTGAGCGCGTAGCTCGTGTAGAACTTGAACGCCCCGAGGAAGGTGGCGAAGCGGAAGCGCGCCGCGTGCGCGCGGTCGGTGAGGGAGCGCACGAAGTCCATCGAGTACTGGTCGAGGACGTGCTGCTCGTAGTAGCCCTCGGAGACCATGTGCTCGATGCGCGCCTCGAAGCTCGGGAAGCGCATGGTGCGGGGGTTGACGTGCTGCAGGAAGTACTGCCGCGCGGCCTCGACGTCGGCCTCGAACTGGATCTTCCCGTTCTCGTCCCACAGGTTCAGCATCGCGTTGAGCGTGTGGTAGCCCGGCGACGTCGGGGTGGCGATGACCTCGGGGGAGCTCGAGGGGGCGTCGGAGGTGAGGGTCACAGCGAGTCCAATCCGTCGCGCACGCGGCGCACGTCGTCGGGAGTCCCGAAGAGTTCGAAGCGGTAGAGGTGGGGCACGCGGCACTTGGCCGCGACCACGTCGCCGGCGGCGGCGTAGTGCTCCCCGAAGTTGGTGTTCCCGGCGCCGATGACCCCGCGCACCAGGGCCCGGTTGGCCGGGACGTTGAGGAAGCGGATCACCTGCTTGGGGACAGCCCCCGCCCCGCCGCCCCCGCCGTAGGTGGGGACGATGAGGACGTAGGGCTCCGTGACGTGCAGGGCCTCGTCACGCGCGTGCAGCGGGATCCGCAGCGCCGGCCGCTCCAGCTCGAGCTTGCCGACGAAGCGGTGCGTGTTGCCCGAGGTGCTGGAGAAGTAGACGACTCCGGGCTTCACGGGGACCTCCGGGCAGGACGTCAGACGGAGACGGCGGCCGCGCGGGCGGCCAGCGCGTCGATGCGGTCGGGGCGGAAGCCGGACCAGTGCTCCTCGCCGGCGATGACGACGGGGGCCTGGACGTACCCCAGGGAGCGGACCGTCTCCAGCGCCTGCGCGTCGGCCGTGACGTCCACGACCTCGTAGGCCAGGCCCTTGCGGTCCAGCGCGCGGTAGGTCGCCTTGCACTGCACGCACGAGGGCGTGCTGTAGACGGTGATGCTCATGGGGGTGGTCCCTCCCTCGGGTCCTGCTGCCGGTGTGGCGTCCCGTCCTGCTGGGATGTCCAAGACACTACCCCTGGGGGCCGACATCGCAAACCACCACTACATGGTGTGTGACACGGTTGTGATTTCCCCAGCTGTCGTCCCCATGTGGACAACCTCGTCCCCATGCCCCTGACCTGCGGTTTCAGCCGTCTGGACCTGCCCCTGTGGACACTCGCTGTGCACAATGCCGACGCTGAGTGATCGGCGTGTCGTGCAGCCCGGCGTGTCCCGCCCCCCGGCCCGCTGCTCAGCCCGCCTCGGCGACCGCCTGCGCGGGCGGCCGGCCGGTCGCCGGCCGGCCGGCCCGACGGGCGGTGGAGCGGCGCACGACGAGCTCGGGCTCGAAGACGAGCTGCTGCGCCGGGCGGCCCTCCACCTGCGCCAGCAGCAGCTCCACGGCCGTGCGCCCGAGCAGCTCGCGCGGCTGGCGCACCGAGGTCAGCGGCACGCTCGCCGTGGCCGCGAAGCCGATGTCGTCGTAGCCCACGATCGCCAGGTCCTGCGGGACGCGCACCCCGCGGCGCTGGCACTCGTTGAGCACCCCCAGCGCCAGCAGGTCGTTGGCGCAGAAGACCGCGCTCGGCCGCTGGGCGGCCGGGCCCGCCAGCAGCTGCGCCGCGACCTGGGAGCCGGCCCGCACGGACATGGCGCCGGCCTGCAGGACGTCCACCTCGCCGGCCGCGCCGACGGCCTCGCGCAGCCCCCGCAGCCGCTCCTCCACCTGGCGCAGCGCCGTCGGCAGGCCGGTGTAGGCGATGCGGCGGTGCCCCGCGCCGACGAGGTGCTCGCCCACCAGCCGGCCGCCGAGGACGTCGTCGACGGCGACCGAGGAGTGCCCGCTGGAGCCGGAGCCGCGGTCCACGAGCACGACGGGCGTGCCGTGCTCGCGGACCTCGGTCAGGGCGGCGCTGGGGGCGTCGTGCACGGGCGTCAGCAGCACGCCCAGCACCCGCTGCTGGTCCAGGCGGCGCAGGTGCCGGGCCTCGCGCTCGGCGGAGTTGGCGCTGTTGCACATCACCACCAGGGCGTCGTGGCGCTCGGCGAGGTCCTCGGCACCGGCGATGACGTCGGTGAAGAAGGGGTTGGCCACGTCGAGCACGACCACCGCGATCGTCCGGCTCACCCCGGCCCGCAGCTGGCGGGCGGACTCGTTGCGGACGAACCCCAGCTCGGCGATCGCCTCCTGCACGCGCGTGCGCAGCGCCTCGGAGACGACCTCCGGGCGGTTGAGGACGTTGCTCACGGTCCCCAGCGACACCCCTGCCCGCTGGGCGACCTCCTTGACCGTCGCCATGACCGCAGGATGGCAGGTGCGGCGGCCACCGGCCCCGCGTCGGCACCGGGCGACCGGCTCCCGGCCGCCGCGGCGCCTCAGGCGAGGTGGAAGTACTCCACGAGGCGCTCGCGGGGCCGGTCGCCCGGGCCGGGTGCGGGCAGGAAGAAGCGCTGCACGCTCGCCTCCCAGCGCGCGGACACCTCCTCGCGCTCCATCGCGGCGCTCGCGGCCTCGAAGTCGTCGGCCTCGCAGTAGCCGACGACCAGCCCGTCCTCGGCGCGCAGGAACAGCGAGTAGTTGCGCCAGCCGGAGCGGCCGAGCGCCTCCAGCACCTCCGGCCAGACGTGCTCGTGGGCCTGCAGGTACTCGTCCACGAGCTCGGGGCGCAGGTGCAGCAGGAAGCAGGCACGCTCGCTCACGCGGGGCTCCTCCGGTGCGGGCGGTCGGCACCGACCGCTGCGGGTGCGTGCCGAGCGGGCGGCCGCACCACCGCGGACCGCCGCTGACACGATTCAACGAACGCGGCCGAGTCTGCTGACCCGCCCCTGCCGGCGTCAAGGACGCCGCTCGCGCGGCACGAGCCGCGAGGGACCCGCAGCCGGCTCAAGGCGGTACCCGCGGGTGCCGATGCAGCGGGTGTGAGCGACACCTTCCGCCTCGTGACCCGCAGCGACTTCGACGGCCTCGTCTGCGCCGTGCTGCTGCGCCAGCTCGACCTCGTGGACGAGATCACCTTCGTGCACCCCAAGGACGTGCAGGACGGCGCCGTCGAGATCACGAGCCGGGACATCCTCACCAACCTGCCCTACGACCCGCGCGCGCACCTGGTCTTCGACCACCACCACTCCGAGACGCTGCGCAACGCCGGTGCCACCAACCACGTCATCGACGCCGAGGCGCCCTCGGCCGCCCGCGTCGTGTTCGACCACTACGGCGGCGCCGCGCGCTTCCCGAAGATCTCCGACGACCTCATGCGCGCGGTGGACCAGGCGGACTCCGCGGCCTACTCCGTCCACGAGGTCCTGGAGCCGACCGGCTGGACGCTGCTGAACTTCCTCATGGACAGCCGCACCGGCCTGGGCCGCTTCCGCGACTTCCGCATCTCGAACTACCAGCTGATGATGCAGCTCATCGACATCTGCATCGACTACCAGGACGTCGAGGAGATCCTCGCGCTGCCCGACGTCGCCGAGCGCGTGGAGCTGTACCGCGCCCAGGCCGAGCTGTTCCACGCCCAGCTGGAGCGGGTCACCACCGTCCACGGCGACGTCGTCGTCCTCGACCTGCGCGAGGAGGAGGTCATCCACGCGGGCAACCGCTTCTACGTCTACGCGATGTTCCCGCAGGCCCGCGTGTCGATGCACGTGATGTGGGGCAAGGCCCAGCAGAACACCGTCTTCGCCATCGGCAAGTCCATCGTGGACCGGACCTCCCCCGTCGACGTCGGCGCGGTCTGCCTGGCGCACGGCGGCGGCGGGCACCTGGCGGCCGGCACCTGCCAGGTCCCGCACGAGGACTCCGAGCGCGTCCTGGCCGAGCTCGTCGAGCAGCTGCGCACCGACCGCTGAGCACCGCGGGGCCCCGCTGACCACCCGCCGGGCGGCGCCCTGCGCACCGACCGGCACGGCCGCCGCTCGTAGACTGCCCGCCCGGCGCACCGGAGCCCGATCCTGCGGAGGTGGTCCCCGTGACCGGCACGTCCCAGCTCACCGGCGAGCTGTTCATCGGCGCCACCCGCGTCGCGGGCACCGCCGAGCCGGTGCGCGCGCGCGACCCGCGCACCGGCGAGGTCCTCGAACCCGCCTTCGGCGGCGCCACGCCGGAGGACGTCGAGCGCGCCGCTCAGCTGGCGGCGCGGGCGTTCCGGCCCTACCGCCTCCTGCCGCCGGCCCGGCGCGCGGCGTTCCTGGACGGCGCCGCCGAGCGGATCTCCGCCGTCTCCGACGAGCTCGTCGCCCGGGTCGTGGCCGAGACCGGGATCCCGCCGGCCCGCGTGCGCGGGGAGCTGGCCCGCACCGTGCACCAGCTGCGGCTGTTCGCCTCCGTCGTGCGCGAGGGTTCCGCCGCGGGGGTGCGCGTCGAGCACGCCCTGCCCGACCGCGAGCCCCTGCCCCGCCCCGACCTGCGCCAGCGGCGGGTGCCGCTGGGTCCCGTCGCGGTGTTCGGCGCGGGCAACTTCCCGCTGGCGTTCTCCGTCGCCGGCGGCGACACCGCCTCGGCGCTGGCCGCGGGCTGCCCCGTCGTCGTCAAGGCCCACCCCGGCCACCCGGGCACCTCCGAGATCGTCGCCGCAGCGATCGCCGGGGCCGCCGCCGAGCACGGCGTGCCCGACGGCGTCTTCTCCCTGCTGCACGACGCCGGGCACGCGGTGGGCACGGCGCTCGTGGCGCACCCGGCGATCGCCGCGGTCGGCTTCACCGGCTCGCGCGCCGGCGGGCTCGCGCTGCTGGAGGTCGCCAACCGCCGCCCGGTGCCGATCCCCGTCCACGCCGAGATGTCCTCGGTCAACCCCGTCGTGCTGCTGCCCGGCGCGCTCGCCGAGCGGGCGGCGGAGCTCGGTGCGGCGTTCGTCGCCTCGATGACGGTCGGGCAGGGGCAGCTGTGCACCAACCCCGGTCTCGTCCTGGCGGTCGAGGGCCCCGGGCTGCAGGGGTTCCTCGACGCCGCCGCGGCCGCCGTCCGCGCCACCGCCGCCGCCCCGATGCTCGGCACCGGCACCCGCACCGCCTTCGAGCGCGGGGTGGCGGCGCTGCGCGAGCACCCGCAGGTCCAGGAGGTCGCCACCGGCGCGGGCGACGAGCGGATCGCCGCAGCCGGCACGACCCACCTGTTCACCACGACCGCCGACGCGTTCGAGGCCGACGAGGACCTCTCCCGGGAGGTGTTCGGCGCCAGTTCCCTGGTCGTGCGGGTGCCCTCGGCCGACCGGCTGGCGGGGCTGCTGGAACGCCTGGAGGGCCAGCTGACCGCCACGGTGCACCTGGCCGACGACGACCACGAGGTGGTGCGCGAGCTGCTGCCCGTGCTGGAGGAGAAGGCCGGGCGCATCGTCGCCAACGGCTGGCCCACCGGTGTCGACGTGGGCCGCGCGGTCGTGCACGGCGGGCCGTTCCCGGCGACCTCCGACGGCCGCAGCACCTCGGTGGGCACGCTCGCGGTCGAGCGCTGGCTGCGGCCGGTGGCCTACCAGGACCTGCCCGCCGCGCTGCGCCCGCCCGAGGTCGCCGACGACCCCGGCGCCGGCTGACGGCCCGCGGTGCCCACGGCGCCTACGGGCGGCCCGGCGGGCGCCGGCGGGGGGCGAAGCGCAGCAGCCCCGCGGCGGCCGCGACCGCCAGCAGCGCCACCCCGCCCGAGGCGACCGCCAGGCTCGCCGCGCCGGCGAGGGCGCCCACCAGCAGCGGGCCGCCCGCGGCGCCGCTGTCGGTGACCAGCCGCCAGGCGCCCAGGAACACCGCCCGCGAACCCGGCGGGGCGGCGTCGGCGCCCAGCGTCATCACCAGACCGGCGCCCATCCCGTTGCCCAGGCCGAGGACGACGCCGGCGGCGGCCACCGTCCACGCCGTGGAGGTCGTCGGCAGCAGGAGGTGCCCGAGGGCCAGCACGAGCATCGAGGGCACCCCGACCGCGGCGCGCCCGAAGCGGTCCATCACCGAGCCCGCCGGGTAGAACAGCAGCAGGTCCACGGCGCCGGAGACCCCGGCGACCAGGCCCGTGGTGGTCGCGTCCAGGCCCAGGTGGTCGCACCACAGCGGCAGCAGCGTCTGCCGCGACTGGCGCACCGCCTGGACGGCGAGCGCCGCCACGCCGAGGGTGGCCAGCGTCCGCGCGCTCGCGCGCACCACCTCGCGCAGCCCGGGGGCCCGGCCCGCCGGTGCGGGCTCGTCGACGACCGGGTCGGGCAGCACGAGCACGACGACGGCCGCGGCGGCGGCGGCCAGGACGGCCACGGCGTAGGCGCCGCGCGCGCCCAGGACCGCGCTGCCGGCGGCACCGGCGAACGGCCCGGCGAAGGTGCCGATGCGCCCGACACCGCCCAGGGTCGACAGGGCGCGGGCGCGCAGGTGCGGCGGGGCGGCGGCGGTGAGGAAGGACTGCCGGGCCAGGCTCCAGACCGCGGTGGCCAGGCCCAGCACGACGACGCAGCCGCCGAGCAGCACCTCGGTGGGCGCGAGCGCCGCACCGGCCAGCGCGAGCGCGGTGGCCGCGGCGGCCAGGAGCACCGACGTCCGCTCCCCCACCCGCGCGACGAGCGCCCCGGCGGGCAGCGCCCCGGCGACCTGGCCGGCGCCCAGCAGCGCCACGACGAGCGCGGCGACGGGCACCGGGGCGCCGAGGTCGCGCGCGGTGAGCGGCAGGACAGGCAGCACGGCGCCCTGACCGGTGCTGAACAGCGCCGCCGGCGCGTAGACCGCGGTGAGCGCCCGCCACGGGAGCGGGGCGGGCGTCGGCGGCACCGCCCCACCCTAGGCTCGGCGCCGCCCGGGCCGGGCGGGCGGCGGGTGCGGACCGGCCCTCAGCGCGCGAGCAGCGCGGTGGAGGTCGTGACCCGCACGAGCGGCGCGTACAGGCGCATCGCGTCCAGCGCGCGCTCGTGGTCGGCCTCGCTCGCACCCGCGCAGGCGTCCGCGACCACCGTGACGGCGGCGCCGTCGTCGGCGGCCGCGAGCACGGTCGACAGCACGCAGCAGTCGGTGGACACCCCGCCCACCACGAGGGGCGCACCGCCGACCAGCTCCGCCAGTTGCGGTCCCCACTTGCCGAACGTGGGGCGGGTGAGCACGGGCAGGTCCCGCCCGGCGAAGCCGTCGACGAGCGCGTAGAGCGGGTCGTCGCCGCCGACGAGGGCGAAGGGGAACTGCTCGTAGTAGGGCACCCAGGCGCCGCGCGGCTGCTGCGGGGCGACGAAGCGGGTGAGGACGACCCGCGGCGCGAAGCGCTCCAGCAGCTGCGCGCAGACCGCCGCGGCGGCCTCGAAGCCCGGGGCGGCCCACGGGCTGCCGGGGTCGCCGAAGACCTGCTGGAGGTCGACGAGGACCAGCCAGCCCTCGGGAGCGGCAGCCGGGGCGGGCGCGGGGTCCGGGGTGGTCACCCGCCGGACGCTACGGCACCGCACCCCCGGCGCGGGGCCGGCGCGGGGTCAGCGCAGCACCGGGGTGAGGTGGCGGGCGTCCACCCACGCCTCCACGACGACGGCGTCCTCACCGGGTTCGGGGGGCACGACGTAGACGACGCGGCCGCGCCAGCCCTCGCGCCCGCGCGCCCAGGCCACGACCACCCCCGGCCAGGGCCCCGGCTCCCCCTCCGGCGGGCGCACCCAGCAGTGCCGGCCGGCGGGGCGCTCGGCCACCTCGGCCGCCCGCTGCCGGCGGAGCACCTCGTGCAGCGGGCGCTGCCCGTCCCTGCGCAGCTGGCCGCCCGACATCCCCCGAGCATGGCACACCGTTCGAACGCTTGTACGACAACGGGTCCGCGCGGGGCGTCCTGGCAACCAACCGGGTGGAGGGCGTACCGGCAGGGCCCGAGGTGGAGGACACTCGAGACATGCCTCCTCGTGACAGCACGGCTCGGCGTCACCTCGCCACGAGCCCCTTCCAGCCGATCCCGCCGCAGCCGCCGGCGGAGGTCTTCGCCGAGGACGACCGCGTCACCCACGACCGGCACGGCCTCGGCACCGTCGTCTCCACCGGCCCGGAGGAGTGGGTGACCGTCCGCTTCACCAACGGCGAGGTCCGCCGGGTGAACGGGCGCACGCTCGAGAAGCTCTGACGGGCGCGCGCCCGCCCCGGCCGGCGGCCCCCGCCCGGGGCGCCACCGGACCGGCCCGCCCTCAGGCGCGCGCCAGGCCCGCCGCGCGCCGCCGCCCGGCGGTGGTGGCGGCGGTGGCGTCCGGCAGCACGATCGTGCGCGAGCTCGGCGGCACCAGGACCAGCGGCACCCGCAGCAGGTGCACCGGCAGCGCGCGGACCGCGGTGGCCGCGACGACGACGAGGTCGCCGACGACGGTCCGCCGCGCCAGGACGTCGCCCGTGGCGCCCTCCACGACGACGGCCCGCACGGCTCCCCCGCCCGCCGCGCCCAGCTGCGCCAGCACCGCGTGGTGGCGCTGGGCGGCGAGCAGGTGCGCGTGCCGCCGCTCGGCGCCCGCGGGAGGGGCCTGCCAGGTGGTGAGCACCCGCAGCGGCAGCCGGTCGCCGCGCGCGGCCCAGGCCACCGGGGCCGGGTCGTCGGCCGAGCCGGGGGCCGAGACCACCAGCAGCCGCCGCGGCGGGCCGAGGACCGCCTGCGGTCCCACGAGCACGACGGGGACGGGGGCGTGCTGCAGGCACGCGGCCAGCACGCGCCCGCCGCCGGGAGCACCGCCGCGACCGCGGCCCAGCACCAGCAGGGCGCCGTCCGCCGCCTCCACGAGCAGCGCGGACGCCGGCTGACCGGTGGTGACGGTGACGTCGACGGCGGGCTCGCGGCCGGGCACCCGCTCCAGCTCCTGCGACAGCGCCTGCTCCAGGTGGGCGGGGGCGGCGGTGGACCCCTCGCGCACCAGCACCACGCGCAGCGGCCGGGCGGTGGCCGCGCACTCCAGCACCGCCCAGCGCAGCGCCCGTCGGGAGGCGCCGGAGCCGGAGAAGCCGACGACGACGCGGCGCGGGCGGGCCCCGGCACCGGGCGCGGGGGCGGTCATCGGTTCGGGGTCGGGCACAGGACCGCCTCCTCGCGGAAGGGCGGTGACGGCCGTCGTCGCGCCCGGTCCTGACGATGGTGCCCGCGAGCGGGACGTTCGACAACGCGGGAGGTGTCAGCCGCCCGCCATCGTGCGGGCGATGTCGGAGGCGGAGTCGCCCGAGCGGCGCAGCACCAGCGCCACGACCCCCAGCGCCACGAGGGTGAGCAGCAGCACGAGCGTGGAGACCGCGGCGATCTCCGGGCGCAGCGCGGCCCGCAGCGCGGAGAACACGTGCACCGGCCACGGGGTCGCCCCGGGCAGCGAGACGAAGCTGGCCACGATCGTGTTGTCCAGGCTCAGCGTGAACGCCATGAGGGTGCCGGCCAGGACACCGGGCGCGGCGAGCGGGAGCGTGATGTCGCGGAAGCGCCGCCAGGGGGTGGCGTAGAGGTCGGCGGCCGCCTCCTCCAGGCGCGCGTCCAGCCCGGCGACCCGCGCCCGCACGATGAAGGTGACCACCGCCGTGGACAGGACCGCGTGCGCCACCACCAGGCGTGCGGTGCCGTCGCCGAACAGCGTCAGCCCGGCCCCGGTGTCCAGCGAGACGAACCAGCCCAGCAGCGAGATCGCGTCGACGATCTCCGGGGTCACCAGCGTCAGCCCCAGCAGCAGCGTCAGCAGCCCGGCCCAGCGGCCGCCGCGGCGGGCCAGGGCCAGGCCCGCCAGCGAGCCGATGAGCGCGGACACCAGCGCCGCCCCGGCCGCGGCCCGCAGGGAGGTGGCGACGGCGCTGCGGATCGCCGGCCGCGACAGCCCCGCCGCGTAGGCGTCGAACCCGAACCCCTGCCAGGAGGTGAGCAGCCGGCCGGTGTTGAAGGAGTGCACGACGATGACGACGATCGGCAGGAACAGGAACACCAGGACGGCCGCGCCCCAGGCGCCGAGCAGGACGTCGGCGCCTGGGCGCCGGCGCCGGCGGCGCGGACGCGGCGGGGCGGGGGCCGCGGTGGGGGCGGGGCGCTCGTCGATCACGGCCGCACCCCCGCCGGCAGCTCGACGCGGCGGGCGCGGCGCACGGCCCGCCGCACGAGGACGGCGGCGAGCGCGGTGAGCAGCACCACCCCGCCGGTGAGCAGCACCAGCAGCACCGCCATCGCCGAGCCCAGCGCCCAGTTCTGCGCGGTCTGGAACTGCCCGGCGACGAGCTGGCCGACCATGTTCCCCCTCGCCCCGCCCAGCACGGCCGCGGTGACGTAGTCGCCCATGAGCGGCACGAACACCAGCAGGCAGCCGGAGGCGATGCCGGGCACCGCCAGCGGCAGGGTGACGTGCACCAGCGTGCGCCAGCGGCCGGCGCCCAGGTCGCGGCTGGCCTCGCGCAGCGAGGAGCTGGTGCGCTCCAGCGCCACGTACAGCGGCAGCAGCATGAGCGGCAGGTAGTTGTAGACGACGCCGAGCTGGACGGCGCCGCGGGTGTAGAGGACGTCCAGCGGCGAGTCCTTGCCCAGCGCCTGCAGCAGCGAGGAGAGGAACCCCTCCGGCGACAGGGCGATCTGCCAGCCCAGGGTGCGCACGAGGAAGTTGGTCCAGAAGGGCACCATGACCAGCGCCAGCAGCAGCCCGCGCCGGCGGGCGGGCACCTTGACGGCCATCCAGTAGGCGAACGGCAGCGCGACGACGAGGCAGACCAGGGTGCCGACCACCCCGATGCGCAGCGTGTTCCAGAACGTCCGCAGGAACGTGCCGTCGAGCGCCTCGGCGTAGCGGCCCAGGGAGAGCACCTCGTTGGAGTGGGTGCCGAACATCCCCGGCTTGTCGCCGAAGCTGTACCAGACGACGAGGGCGACGGGGGCGACGAAGAACCCCAGCAGGAACATCCAGGCCGGCAGGGCCAGGGCGCCGTGCGGTGCGCGCAGCCGGGCGAGCATCAGGCCCCCGCCGCGGCGCGCACGGCGTCGACGACGGCGACGAGCTCCTCGTGCTTGGGGGTGATCCGGCTGGCGGTGAGGCGCTCGACGACCTCGGGGGCGGGGAAGACGAGTTCCGGGTGGTCCAGCCCCGCCGCCGTCGCCTTCGCCTCGATGTCCTTCAGCGCGGTGTTGTAGCCGATGTAGAGGACCTCCTGCACGGAGTTCCCGACGTCCAGGACGTGGTCGATGAACGCGTACGCCGCGTCGGGGTGCTCCGCGCCCGCGGTGATGCACCAGTTGTCCATCCACAGGTTCGCGGTCGGCGTCGGGTAGACGAAGCGCCACTTGTCGGGCTCGTCCGAACCGCCCAGGCCCAGGCGGGCGTCGCCGTTCCAGCACTGCATGAGCGCGAACGAGGACTGGGCGATGGCGCTGCTGCCGGGGTTGGAGTCGAAGCCCTTCAGGTGCGGGGCGAGGTTGGCGACCAGCCACTCGCGGCAGGCGGCGATCTGGGCGTCGTCGGTGGTGTTCGGGTCGATGCCGTTGGCGGCGAACCACGTGCAGGTCACCTCCCAGGGGTCCTCCAGGATCGAGGTGTTCCCGGAGGCCTCCTTGCCGGCGGCGTCGAGGAAGTCGGCCCAGGAGGTGAGCTCGCGGCCGATGACGCTCGTGTCGTAGACGAACCCGGTGGTGCCCCAGTCCTTGGGCACCGACCAGGTGTTCTCCGGGTCCCAGCTCTGCCCGAGGTAGGCCGGGTCGAGGTTGCCGAAGTTCTTCAGCCGCGAGCGGTCCAGCTCGGCGAGCAGGCCGTTCTCGGCCATCTGCGGGATGAAGATCCCGGTGGGCACGACGATGTCGTAGCCGCTGGCACCGCCCGCCGCGACGAGCTTGGCGAGCATCTCCTCGTTGGAGCCGTAGCTGTCGACCTGCAGCTGCGGGCCGTCGGCCTGGAAGGCCTCGAGCACGCCGGGGTCGTCGTAGTCGGCCCAGCTGTAGACGTTGAGCCGGTCCTCGACCTCCCCGTCCGCGGTGCTCGCCGCGTCGGCGTCCGTCCCGCCGCCGCAGGCGGCCAGCGCCCACGCGGACCCGGCCGCCGCGGCGGCGGCCAGGACGCTGCGCCGGGCCGGGTGCGGGCGCCGCAGCCGGGCGGCGGTGGCCCGCGGGAGGAGGACGGACGGCGTGTCGTCGGTGCGCTGCACGGGCTCTCCTGGAGGTGGGGCGGCAGGTCGGGGTTCGGGAGGGGTTCGGTCAGGCGGGGAAGAGGTGGGTGCGCGCGGGCTCGAAGGTGCACCAGACGTCGGCGCCGACGTCGGCGCCGCCGGGACCCTCCTGGCCGCGCGGGGCGCGGGCGAGCAGTTCCAGGCCGGAGGCGGTGACGACCACGCGCTGCACGACGTCCCCCAGGTGGGAGACGCCGGCCAGGCGGCCGGGCACGAGGTTGCCGGGCCCGGCGGGTGCGGCGGGCCCGGCGAGCGCGAGCCGGACGGCCTCGGGGCGCACCGCGGCCAGGGCCTGCGCGCCGGGCGCGGCAGCCGTGCCGCGGGCGGGGGCCCGGGTGGAGGTGAGGACGGCGTCCGCGCAGCGCAGCACGCCGTCGGCGACCACGGTGCCGGGCAGGAAGTTCTGCTTGCCGATGAACCCGGCGACGAAGGCGCTGCCCGGTTCCTCGTAGACCGACTCGGGGGTGCCGAGCTGCTGCACGCGGCCGTCGAGCATGACCGCGATGCGGTCGCTCATCGACAGCGCCTCCTCCTGGTCGTGGGTGACGAAGACGAACGTCGTGCCCAGCGAGCTCTGCAGCAGCTTCAGCTCGACCTGCATCTCCTCGCGCAGCTTGCGGTCCAGGGCCGACAGCGGCTCGTCCAGCAGCAGCACCTGCGGGCGGTTGACCAGGGCGCGGGCCAGCGCCACCCGCTGCTGCTGACCGCCGGAGAGCGCGGCGGGGGCGCGCTGGGCGAAGGCGCTCATGCGCACCATCTCCAGCGCCTCGCCCACCCGGTGGCGGACCTCCTCCCTGGGCGTGCGGCGCCGGCGCAGGCCGTAGGCGACGTTCTCGGCGACGCTCATGTGCGGGAAGAGCGCGTAGGCCTGGAAGACGGTGTTCACCGGCCGCCGGTGCGCGGGCAGCCCGAGCACCGACGACCCGGCGATGGCGATGTCACCCTCGTCGGGGTCCTCGAAACCGGCGAGCATCCGCAGCAGGGTCGTCTTCCCGCAGCCCGAGGGGCCCAGCAGCGAGAGGAACTCGCCGGACTCGACGGCGAGGTCGACACCGGCGACGGCCGTCGCGGTGCCGAACCGCTTGACCAGGCCGGTGAGGGTGACCGATCCGCCACCGGCGCCGGTGAGCGAGGCGGTGGCCGGGGCGAGGACGCTCACGCGGCACCCCCGGCGGCGGCGAGGGAACCCGCGCGCTCGTGGACGAGGGCGCCGCCCACGAACGTGAGGTCGGTGCCGACCTCGTGCAGGTCGGCGGCCTCGAGCGCGAACGGGTCGGCGCCGGCGACGGTGAGGTCGGCGACCGCACCGACGCGGACGGCACCGCCGTCGGCGTGGCGGTCGATCCAGGCCGACCCCGCCGTGTACGCGGCGAGCGCCTGCGTCAGCGTGATCGCCTGCTCGGGCAGGAACGGCTCGGCCACCTCGCCCGGCGGGGTCCGGTTCACCGCGACGTGGACCGCCTGCCACGGGTCCGGGCTGGAGACCGGCCAGTCGGAGCCCATCACCAGCCGCGCCCCCGAGCGCAGCAGCGCGCCGAACGGGTACTGCCAGCCGTTGCGCTCCGGGCCGAGCAGGGGGGTGGTCAGCTCCGCCATCTGCGCGTCGTCGCACGCCCACAGCGCCTGCGCGTTGGCCGCGACGCCGAGCGCCGCGAAGCGCGGCAGGTCGTCGGGGTGGACCACCTGCAGGTGGGCCAGGTGGTGGCGGCCGCCGCGCGAGGCGGGTGAGCGGCGGGCGGCCTCGACGGCGTCCAGGGCGTCGCGCACGGCGCGGTCGCCGATGACGTGGACGTGGACGTCGAACCCGGCGGCGTCCAGGGCGGGGACCGCGGCCAGCAGCAGGTCGCGGTCCAGGTGCGAGAGCCCCGTCTGCCCGGTGCCGCAGCCGCAGCCGTCGAGGTAGGGGGTGAGCATGGAGGCCGTGCGGTTCTCCGCGACGCCGTCGAGCATGATCTTCACGCTGGTGGTGCGGAACCGGTCGGAACCCAGTGCGGCGCAGCGCTCGCGGACGGCCTCGCGGTGGGCGGCGAACCCCGCGACGAGGTCGTCGACGTCGGCGACCTCGTGACCGCGCGGCCACCACAGCGCCCCCACGACGCGGGCGGTCAGCGTGCCGTCCGCGACGGCGTCGAGGTAGACGGGGGTGGTGTCCTCGTGACCGGCGTACTCGCCGACGATGGCGTCCTGCCAGCCGGTGACGCCGACGGAGTGCAGGTGGCGCTGGGCCTCGGCGAGCCCGGCGGCCAGCTCCGCGCGGCTCACCGCCGGCAGGTGGCGGCTGACGAGGTCCATCGCCCCCTCGTGCAGGGTTCCCGTCGGGCTGCCGTCGGCGTCGCGCTCGATGCGGCCGTCGGCGGGGTCGGGCGTGCTCGCGTCGACGCCCGCGACCTCCAGGGCCCGCGAGTTCACCCACGCGCCGTGGTGGTCGCGGTTGAGCAGGAACACCGGGCGGTCGCCGACCACGCGGTCCAGGTCCTCGCGCCGGGGCGTGCCGCCGGGGAAGTCGGCCATCGCCCAGCCGCCGCCGCTGATCCACTCCCCCGCGTGCCCGGCCGCGAACTCCGCCACCCGCGCCAGCGCGGCCGGCGCCCCGTGCGCGCCGCTGAGGTCGCAGCCCAGGCGTTCCAGCCCGCCCATGACGGGGTGGACGTGCGCGTCGGTGAACCCCGGCAGCAGCAGCCGCCCGCGCAGGTCGACGACGTGCGCCGCGGGACCGGCCGCGGCGCGGACCTCCGCGTCGGTGCCCACCGCGCTGATGCGGCCGCCGGTGACCGCGACGGCCGTCGCGGTGGGGTGCACGCCGACGCCGGTGAAGACCCGCCCCGAGTGCAGGACGAGATCGGTGCTGTCCGCCATGCCTCGGAACGTACAAGTGCGAACTGCGTCAGACAACGGATTCCATGTTGCGATCGTGTTTCCACGACCGATCCCGCAGGAACCTGCCCCCCTTCGACGGTCAGTGGGCGGTGAGGCGGGCGAGGGCGGCCGACAGCGGGGTGGGGCGGCCGAGGCGCTGTTCGGCGGCGTCGGCGGAGCGGGCCAGCAGGAGCCCGGCGTTGACGCCCAGCCAGCGCAGCGGCTCCGGTTCCCAGCGCGGGGAGCGGTGCCCGAACCACGGCAGCCGCAGCAGCCCGGAGCCGGTGCCGGTCACGGCGTCGGCGAGCGTGCGGCCCGCCAGGTTGGTCGTCGAGACGCCGTCGCCGACGTACCCGCCGGCGCCGCCGAGCCCGGTGGCCGGGTCGTACCGGACGGCGGCGTGCCAGTCGCGGGCGATGCCCAGCGGACCGCCCCAGGCGTGGGTGAACCGGGCGCCGGCGACGCCGGGGAACATGTCCGCCAGCGTCGCGCGCAGCCTGGCGAACACGCGGTCGTCGGTGTCGAACTCCGGGCGCACGCCGGAGCCGAAGTGGTAGGGCGCGCCGCGACCGCCGAAGACGAGCCGGTCGTCGGCCGTGCGCTGGCCGTAGACGACGACGTGCCGGTGGTCGGAGAACGTCTCCCCGCCCGCCAGGCCGGCGCGTTCCCAGAACGACGCCGGCAGGGGTTCGGTGGCGACCACCAGCGAGTACACCGGCACGACCTCGCGGGCGGACCCCGGCAGGGCGGGCGTCCAGGCCTCGGTGGCCCGCAGCACGTGCCGGGCCCGGACCGTGCCGCGGTCGGTGCGCACGGTGCCCGGCGCCAGGGAGAGCGCGCGGGTGCCCTCGGCGATGCGCGCCCCGGCGCGCTCGGCGGCGGCGGCCAGGCCCCGGGCCAGCCGCAGCGGGTGCACGCGCGCGCAGTGCGGCGTCCAGCTCGCCCCCACGGCCCCGGACACCCCGACGCGCGCGCGGGTCTGCGCGGCGTCCAGCAGCCGCAGCCCCTCCGGGGAGCCGGCGGCCTCGTCGGCCGCCACCTCGGCGCGGGCGCGGGCCAGCTGCGCGGCGCTGCGGGCGACGACGACGGTGCCGCCCTTGCGCCAGCCGCAGTCGATGCCCTCCGCGGCCACGACCCGGCCGACCTCGTCGACCGTCTCCCGCATCGCCGCGCGCATCGCCCGCGCCGCCGGCAGCCCCGCACCGGCGGCCATGCTCTCCAGGCCCTGCGGCAGCAGCGCCGAGCACCAGCCGCCGTTGCGGCCGCTGGCGCCGAAGCCGACGTGCTCGGCCTCCACGACGAGGACGTCCAGGGAGGGGTCGCGCTGCAGCAGGTAGTAGGCGGTCCACAGGCCGGTGTACCCGGCGCCGACGACGCAGACGTCGGCGGTGGTGTCCCCCTGCAGCGGTGGGCGCCGCGGGGCGGGCCCCGCCGTGTCGGCCCACAGCGAGCGCGCCGTCACAGCAGCTTCCCGGCCTCCACGAGCACGGCGCGCAGCCGCTGCTCGATCTCGTCGAAGTCGGCCGGGCCGAGGACCAGCGGCGGTGCGAGCTGGATGACGGGGTCGCCGCGGTCGTCGGCGCGGCAGTACAGACCCGCCTCGAACAGCGCCGGGGAGACGAAGCCGCGCAGCAGGCGCTCGGCCTCGGCGTCGTCGAACGTCTCGCGGGTGGCGCGGTCCTTGACGAGCTCGATGCCGTAGAAGTACCCGGCGCCGCGCACGTCCCCGACGATCGGCAGGTCCAGCAGCCGTTCCAGCGCAGCCCGGAACAGCGGTGCGTTCTCGTGCACGCGGGCGACCAGGCCCTCGCGCTCGAAGATGTCGAGGTTGGCCATCGCGACGGCCGCCGAGACCGGGTGCCCGCCGAAGGTGTAGCCGTGCGCGAAGGAGTCCTGCCCGTGCTTGAACGGCTCGAACAGCCGCTCCGAGGCGATCACCGCGCCCAGCGGGGAGTACCCGCTCGTGATGCCCTTGGCGCAGGTGATGACGTCGGGGACGTAGTCGAAGTCCTTGCAGGCGAACAGCTCGCCGATGCGGCCGAACGCGCAGATCGTCTCGTCGCTCATGAGCAGGACGTCGTGCTCGTCGCAGATCTCGCGCAGCCGCTCGAAGTAGCCCGGCGGCGGCGGGAAGCACCCGCCGGCGTTCTGGACCGGCTCGACGAACACCGCGGCGACGGTGTCCGCGCCCTCGAACTCGATGGCCTCCCCGACGCGGTCCGCCGCCCAGCGCCCGAAGGCCTTGGGGTCCTCGCGCAGGTGCTCGGGCGCGCGGTAGGAGTTGGTGTTCGGCGCGCGGAAGGTGCCGGGCACCAGCGGCTCGAAGTCGGACTTGACGGGGCCGGGGATGCCGGTGATGGACAGCGCCCCGTGCGTGGTGCCGTGGTAGGCGATGGAGCGGCTGACGACCTTGTGCTTGGTGGGCTTGCCGACCCGCTTGAAGTAGGCCTTGGCCAGCTTCCAGGCGGTCTCGACGGCCTCGCTGCCGCTGGTGGTGAAGAACACCCGGTCCAGGTCGCCGGGGGCCTCGTGCGCCAGGCGCTCGGCGAGGTCGACGGCCGCGGGGTGGGCGTACGACCACAGCGGGAAGTACGCCAGCGTCGACGCCTGCGCGGCGGCGGCCTCGGCGAGCTCGGTGCGGCCGTGGCCCACCTGCACGGTGAACAGGCCGGCGAGGGCGTCGATGTACTCCCTGCCGTGCGCGTCCCAGATCCGGGCACCCTCGCCGCGGACGATGAGGGGCACCTCCTCGCCGGCCTGGAACCCCGAGTGGCGGGTGAAGTGCATCCAGAGGTGGTCGCGGGCGGCCGCGGAGCGGTCCGTGCCGCGCGGGGTGGTCGCCGGGGAGCTGGGCATGCCGGGCAGGGTAGTCCGGCCCTCCGGGGACTGACAAGGGAATCCGTCGCCTCGATCGCACGTCGCGACGGATTCGGAAGCGAATGGGCGGGGAACCTCAGGAAGGCGTCAGCGGGTGCCCCAGTTGTAGAGCTGCTTGCGCAGCTTGAGGTAGACGAACGTCTCCGTGCCCACGACCCCCGGGACGGCACGGATCTTGCCGTTGATGAGCTCCAGCAGGTCGTCGTCGTCCTCGCAGACGACCTCGACCATGACGTCGAAGGAGCCGGCCGTCACGACGACGTAGTCGATCTCCGGCAGCTCGGCGAGCCGGTCGGCCACGACGCGGGTGTCCCCCTCGGCGCGGATGCCGATCATCGCCTGGCGCGAGAAGCCGATCTGCAGCGGATCGGTGACGGCGACGATCTGCATGACACCGCTGTCCAGCAACCGCTGCACGCGCTGGCGCACGGCGGCCTCCGACAGCCCCACGGCCTTGCCGATGGCGGCGTAGGACATCCGCCCGTCCTCCTGCAGGACCTCGATGATCCTCTTGGAGACGGCGTCGAGGGAGGTTCCTGCGCTGCGGTTGGTCACACCCGGGAGTCTAGTCGCCGGTGGTGCCCGATCCCGCGGATCACCGCCGTCGCACCCGGCCCGGACGACGGATCGCGCACGCCGGACCCCTTGCCGTCGCCGGATCCGGCCGGTATGAACCGGGGATGCCGTTCCAGTCGGAACCCACCCCCGCCACCCGCGCGGCCCTGCGCGACACCGCGAGCACGCCGTTCTGGCTGGACGACCCCGGACGGCCCGCCCCGCAGCCCCCGCTGACCGCCGACACCCGCGCCGACCTCGTCGTCGTGGGCGGCGGCCTCACCGGGCTCTGGACGGCGCTGCGCGCCAAGGAGCGCGACCCCGGCCGCGACGTGCTGCTGCTGGAGGGGGCCAGCGTCGGGTGGGCCGCCTCCGGGCGCAACGGCGGGTTCGTCGCCGCGAGCCTCACCCACGGGCGCGGCAACGGCGAGCGGCACCTGCCGGCCGAGGTCGACCGCCTCGACGCGCTCGGCCTGGCCAACCTCGACGCCATCGAGAAGTCCGTCGCGCAGCACGGCTGGGACTGCGACTGGGAGCGCACCGGCTCCCTGTCGGTGGCGACCGAGCCGTACCAGGTGGAGCAGCTGCGCGGCCAGGCGGGGTTCCTGGACGCCGACGCCGTCCGCGCGCAGGTCGACTCCCCCACCTACCTGGCCGGGGTGTGGACGCGCGAGGACACCGCGCTGGTGAACCCCGCCCGCCTGGTCTGGGAGCTGCTGCGCACCTGCCGGGAACTCGGTGTCCGCGTCGCCGAGGGCACCGTCGTGCGCGGGCTGAGCTCCGACGCGGAGGCGGTGCACGTGCGCACCGGCTCCGGCTCCGGCTCCGCCACCGTGCACGCCCGGCGCGTGGCGCTGGGCACCAACGTCTTCCCGGCGCTGCTGCGGCGCTACCGGCTGCACACGATCCCGGTCTACGACTACGTGCTCGTCACCGAACCGCTGGACGCCGGGCAGCGCGCGGCGATCGGCTGGCGCAACCGCCAGGGCGTGGACGACCTGGGCAACCAGTTCCACTACTACCGGCAGACCGCCGACGGCCGGATCCTCTTCGGCGGCTACGACGCGGTCTACCACTGGGGGCGTTCGCTGTCGGCCCGCCACGACCAGCGGGCCGAGTCGTTCCAGACGCTGGCCGCGCACTTCCTCCAGACGTTCCCGCAGCTGGAGGGCCTGCGCTTCACCCACGCCTGGGGCGGTGCCATCGACACCTGCACCCGCTTCTTCCCGTTCTTCGGCACCGGCCACCGCGGCCGCGTCGCCCACGTCGCCGGGTACACCGGGCTGGGCGTGGGGATGACCCGCTTCGCCGCCGACGTGCTGCTCGACCTCCTCGCGCGCGAGGAGGCGGGTCCCACCGAGCTCACCGAGCTGGAACTGGTCCGCAGCACCCCGCTGCCGTTCCCGCCCGAGCCGCTGGCCTGGGCCGGGGTCGAGGTGACCACGCGCTCGCTCGTGCACGCCGACCGCCACGAGGGCCACCGCAACCTGTGGCTGCGCACCCTGGACCGGTTCGGGCTGGGTTTCGACTCCTGACCCCGTCCCGCGCGCTCCCCGGCCGGGGAGCGCGCGGG
>NZ_JBJLSF010000050.1:0-32136 GCF_050871885.1 Kineococcus aridisoli
CCCCCGCACCCTGGGGTGCGGGGGCCGACGGCCGGACGGCGCCCGGATCAGCTGAAGGAGTCACCGCAGGCGCAGCTGCTCCCGGCGTTGGGGTTGTCGATGGTGAAGCCCTGCTTCTCGATGGTGTCGGCGAAGTCGATGGTCGCGCCGTCGAGATAGGGCACGCTCATCTTGTCGACGACGACCTCGACGCCGGAGAAGTCGCGCACGGCGTCGCCGTCGAGCGTCCGCTCGTCGAAGTAGAGCTGGTAGATGAGGCCCGAGCAGCCGCCGGGCTGCACGGCGATCCGCAACCGCAGGTCGTCGCGACCCTCCTGCTCGAGCAGGGTGCGGACCTTCGTCGCGGCCACGTCGGTGAGCTCGACGCCGTGGGTCGGCTGCGCGGCGGTCTCGCTGCCGGTGGTCGTCGTGGTCATGAGCATCGTCTCCGGAATCGCTCGGCTGCCCCGGCCCGCGGGCCGGGTCTCGTCCGTGGAACCGTCCGGTCCCCGCGGTTGTTCCCGCCCCGAGACTACGACCGCGACGGGGCTCCCGTCACCGCGGCGGGCACGCCGGCCAGCCCCTCCAGCAGCAGGACCTCCCCCAGGCACGCGCGCGCGAAGTCCGCCAGGTGCAGGGACTCGTCGGCCCCGTGGGCGCGCGAGTCGGGGTCCTCCACGCCGGTGACCAGGATCGACGCCGCCGGGTAGACCGCCGCGAGGTCGGCGATGAAGGGGATGGACCCGCCCATGCCCATCTCCACGGCGGGCGCGCCGTAGGCCTCGCCGAAGGCCGCCCGCGCCACGTCGTGGGCCGGCGAGGCGGTGTCGGCGGAGAAGGACTGCCCGGACTCGCCCTCGGTGACGGTGACCCGGGCCCCGAAGGGGGCGTTGGCCAGCAGGTGGCGGCGCAGCGCCGTCATCGCGGCGGCCGGGTCCTGGCCCGGGGCGGTGCGCATGCTCACCTTGGCCCGCGCCGAGGGCACCAGGGTGTTGCTGGCCGCGTCCACCGGCGTGGCGTCGAGGCCGATGACGGAGATCGCGGGCTTGGCCCACAGGCGGTCGGCGACGCTGCCGGTGCCGGCCAGGCGCACGCCCTCCAGCACGCCGGCGTCGGCGCGGTAGGTGGCCTCCGGCAGGTCCACCGCCGGCGCCTGCGCGTGGCGCAGGCCCTCGACGGCCACGTCGCCGGCCTCGTCGTGCAGCGTCGCCAGCAGCCGGGACATCGACAGCAGGGCGTCCAGGACCGGGCCGCCGTTGACGCCGGAGTGCACGGCGTGGCCGAGCACGTCGACCCGCACCTCGCAGTCCACCAGGCCGCGCAGCGTCGTGGTGATCGCCGGGACGCCCACCCGCCAGTTGCCGGAGTCGGCCACGACGATGACGTCGGCGGCCAGCCGCTCGCGGTAGGCCTCCAGGAAGGTGGCGAACGCCGGCGAGCCGACCTCCTCCTCGCCCTCGACGAAGACCGTGACGCCCACGCCGTCCCCGGGGCCCCACAGCGGCAGCAGGGTGCGCAGGGCGTGCACGTGGGCCAGCACGCCGGCCTTGTCGTCGGCGGTGCCGCGCCCGTACAGGCGCCCGTCGCGCTCGGTCGGCTCGAACGGCGGGCTGGCCCAGTCCTCCTCGCGCCCCGGCGGCTGCACGTCGTGGTGGGCGTAGAGCAGCACGGTGGGGCGCCCGGCGGGGGCCGGTCGGCGGGCGATCACCGCCGGGGCGCTGCGCCCCGCGCCCTCCCCGGCCCGGCAGACCTCGACCTCCTCCAGGCCGGCCGAGCGCAGCAGGGCGGCGACCGCCTCGGCGCCGGCCTCGACGTGGCGCTGGTCGAAGGCGCGGGCGGACACGCTCGGGACGCGCACCAGCGCCTCGAGGTCGGCGCGGGTGGCCGCGTCCTGGGCGGCCGACGCGGCGCGCAGCGCCGCCAGCCGCTCCGGAGCGGTGGGCAGGGTGCTGGAGGTCACGTCCGCGACCGTACACAGCACGGCCGCGGGGTCGGGGCGGGCGGGCGCCGGTGACGTACCCTGGACGGGTGTTCGGACGCTCGAAGGAGAAGCCAGCCCCCGCGCCGGAGGCGCCCGCCGTCGAGCTGACGAAGGTCGGCGGCAAGGGCCGCCCGACCCCCCGCCGCAGCGAGGCGCAGGCGCGCAACGTCCGTCCGCTGGTGCCGGTGGACCGCAAGGCCGCGGCCCGCGCCGCCCGCGAGGCGCAGCGCGAGGAGCGGGCGAAGGTGCAGTCGGCCCTGATGACCGGCGACGAGCGCTACCTGCCGCTGCGCGACCGGGGCCCGCAGAAGCGCTTCGTGCGCGACGTGGTCGACGCGCGCCGCAACGTCGGCGAGTACTTCCTCATCATCGCCGGCGTCTCGCTGGTGCTCTCGATGCTGGCCACGCCGCTGGGCTCGGCCGAGCTGGTGCTCGCCACGACCCTGCTGATCTACCTCATGCTCGCCGTCGTCGTCGTCGACAGCGTCGTGCTGGGCCGCAAGGTCAAGAGGGCCGTCGCCGAGCGCTTCGCCGAGCCCGAGCGGGGCCTGGTCTCCTACGGGGTGACGCGGGCGCTGCAGATCCGGCGCATGCGCCGGCCGGTCCCGATGGTCCAGCGCGGCGCGCAGCCGCGCTGAGCCCGGGCACCACGATGAGCGCTCCCCCGCTGTCCCGCCCCGTCCCCACGACGCACTCGCGCGCCGTGCGCTGGAGCACGACCGCCGCGCTCGCGGTGACCGTGCTCATCATCGTCACCGGCGGGATCGTCCGCGTGACCGGCTCCGGCCTGGGCTGCCCGACGTGGCCGCGCTGCACCGAGGACTCCTTCACCTCCGCCACCGCCTCGACGGGCCTGCACGGGGCGATCGAGTTCGGCAACCGGCTGCTGACCACCGTCATCGTGCTGGCGGTCGGCGCGGTGATCGTCTCGTGCCTGCTGCAGCGGCCGCGCCACCGCACCCTGCTGTGGTCGGCCTGGGGCCAGTTCGCCGGCGTGCTGCTCAACGCCGTCGTCGGCGGCATCACGGTGTGGACGGGGCTGAACCCCTACGTGGTGGCCGCGCACTTCCTGGCCGCGATCGCGCTGCTGGCCTCCACGACCGTCAGCTACGACATCGCCCACCGGGCGCTGCTGCCCGCCCCCTCGGCCTCCAGCCGCCGCCTGGCCTGGGCGCTGGGGGTGGTGACCGCGGTGGTCGTCGTCCTGGGCACGCTCGTCACGGGCGCCGGCCCGCACCCCGGCGACTCCTCGGAGGTGCACCGCATCCCGGTGCCCTGGACCGCCGTGACCGTCGTGCACGGCGTCGCCGCCACGGCCGCCCTGGTGCTGGCCGCCGCCACGGTCGTCGTGGCCCGCCGGGCCGGTGACGACCTCGTGCGCCGGCGCGCGCTCGTCCTGCTGGTGCTCTTCGTCGCGCAGGCCGCGCTGGGGGTCTACCAGAGCCTGGACGGCCTGCCGGGCCTGGCCGTCGTCCTGCACCTGGCCGGTGCGGCGCTGACCTGGGCCGGTGCGGTGCGGGTGCTGCTGGCCGCCCGCAGCCACGGCGTCGACCGGCGCGCGGACGAACTGCTCACCGCCTAGTGCTCGCCGCGGGGGGTCGGGCGCACTAGGTTCGCGGCCATGGAGTTCCGACACCTCGGACGCAGCGGACTGAAGATCTCCGAGATCACCTACGGCAACTGGCTGACGCACGGCTCCCAGGTGGAGAACGACGCGGCCATCGCGTGCGTGCACGCAGCCCTCGACGCAGGGATCTCGACGTTCGACACCGCCGACGTCTACGCCAACACCGCCGCCGAGACCGTCCTGGGCGCGGCCCTGAAGGGTCAGCGGAGGGAGAGCCTCGAGATCCTCACGAAGGTCTACTTCCCGACCGGCCCCAAGGGGCACAACGACTCCGGGCTGTCGCGCAAGCACGTCCTGGAGTCGATCGACGGCTCGCTGCGGCGGCTGGGCACCGACCACGTCGACGTCTACCAGGCACACCGCTGGGACGTCTCGACGCCGCTCGAGGAGACGATGCAGGCCTTCGCCGACGTCGTCCGGGCCGGCAAGGCCCTGTACGTCGGGGTCAGCGAGTGGACGGCCGACCAGCTGCGCGAGGGGCACGCCCTGGCCCGGCAGCTGGGCTTCCAGCTCATCTCCAACCAGCCGCAGTACTCGGCGCTCTACCGCGTCATCGAGCCCGAGGTCGTGCCGGCCTCGCGCGAGCTGGGCATCTCCCAGGTCGTCTTCTCCCCCATCGCGCAGGGCGTGCTCACCGGCAAGTACGTGCCGGGCGGGGCACCGCCCGCGGGCAGCCGCGCGACGGACGAGAAGGGCGGCAAGCAGATGATCAGCCGCTGGATGCGCGACGACGTCCTCTCGCGCGTGCAGGAGCTGAAGTCGGTGGCCGCCGAGCTGCAGCTGTCGATGGCCCAGCTGGCGGTGGCGTGGGTGCTGCAGAACGACAACGTGGCGGCAGCCATCATCGGCGCCTCCCGGCCCGAGCAGGTCACCGAGAACGTCAAGGCGTCGGGGGTGCAGATCCCGGCCGAGCTCATGGCCCGCATCGACGCCGTCCTCGGGGACGTCGTCGAGCGCGACCCGGCCCGGACCGCGGCGTCCTCGCCCACCGAACGCCCCTCCTGACCGACCGCCCGGTGGTGCTCCGGGACCGGCGCAGCCGCCGGAGCCGGGGCACCACCGGCGGTGGGGTCAGTCGGCCGGGCGCAGGCTGAGCGGGCCGTACACCTTCGCGCCGTCGGCCCACAGGTGGGCCTGCTCGACACCGCGTTCGCGCAGTCCGCGCCAGCTCTCGCCGATCCACGTCTCCGCGTCGGACTGGGTGGGGAAGCTCTCCCCGCCCGCCTCGACGGGACGCCCCTCGGCGTCCTCGTAGCTCCACGTCCACTGCGTCGGCCTCACGTCGGCAACCTACTCGCCGCTGCGGCGCGCCGGCGCGCCGGCGTCGTGCGCACCCTCCTGCTCGTCGTCGGCGTGGCGGCGCCGGCGCAGGTCGACGACGGCGAGGACGAGGGAGGCCAGCACCAGGCCCAGCGAGACGCGCAGCCCGTGCGAGAGCGAGTCGCCGAAGACCCGCTGCACCTGCGCGGGCACCTCCCCGGAGGCGACGCCGCCGGTCCGGCCGCCGAGCCCGGCCCCGGCGATGGTGGAGAAGAAGACGGCGGTGGTGGCGGCCACGCCGATCGCCGAGCCCACCCGCTGCCCGGTCTGCAGGACCCCGCCGGCGACACCGGCGACCGAGCGCGGCACGTCGGCCAGCGCGAGCGTCTGGTTCGGGGAGATGACCAGCCCGCTGCCGGCGCCGGCCACGGCCAGGCAGGCGGACAGCGCGATCGCGCCGCCGGTGCCCTGCACGGCCGCGGAGACCACGTCGGCCGCCGTCAGCCCCACCGCGACCACGACGAGCCCCACGACGACCACCGCGCGCCCGCGCTGGGAGACCTGCCGGCCGCCGACCTGGGCGAAGACGGCGGACATGACGGCGAACGGCGTCTGCACGAGCCCGGCCTGCAGCGGCGAGAAGCCCAGCCCGGCCTGCAGGTAGAGGGTGACCACGAGGAAGATGCCGGTGAACCCGGCGAAGTAGGCGATGCCGACGAGGGCGCCCACCGTGAACGAGGATGTCCGCACCAGCTCGCCGGCGACGACGGGTTCCCGGCCGCGGCGGCCCTCGAAGCGCTCCCAGAGCGCGAAGGCCGCGAGCAGGAGCACCCCGGGCACGAGCAGCAGCCACCGGGCCGGAGCGTCGCCCTGGCCGGTGGTGAGGACGAAGGGCAGCATGCAGCAGACGACGGCGAGGCCCAGCAGCAGCAGGCCGACGACGTCGAGGTGCAGCGGCCCCCGCTCGCGCCGGCGCTGCCGCGGCAGCCAGCGCCAGGCCAGCGGCAGCAGCACCAGACCGATGGGGACGTTGACGAGGAAGACCCCGCGCCAGCCCTCCTCCTCGCCGAAGACGGCGAGGATGGTGCCGCCCAGCAGCGGGCCGATGGCCGTCGAGAGGCCGATCGTCGTGCCGAACGCCCCGAACGCCTTCCCCCGCTCGGCACCGGTGAACAGCTGCTGGATGAGCGCGAGCACCTGCGGGTTGATCAGCCCGGCGGTGACGCCCTGGAGCAGGCGCACGACCGAGAGCGCCGTCGCCGACTGCACCAGACCGGCGACGGCGCTCGTGAGCACGAACCCGGCCAGGCCGACGACGAACAGCGTCCGGCGTGAGTACAGGTCGCCGAAGCGGCCCGCGGGCACCAGCACGAGGCCGAAGGCGAGCGCGTAGCCGGCGACGATCCACTGCACCTGGCTGGGACCGGCGCCCAGCGAGCCCTCGATGGAGGGCAGCGCGACGTTGACGATCGAGACGTCGAGCAGGGTCATGAACCCGACCGCGAGGCAGACCGCCAGGGCGCGCCAGCGCCGGGGGTCGGGCTGGCCCTGCTGATCGGCTCCGCCCGGTGGGCGCTGCGCGACGTCGGTCACGGGTACTCCTAGCGAGGGGGGCGGCGGGCCGGTTCGACCCTCACTCCTCCCGCGCCCGCGGACAACTCGAAACGCGTCGGCGGCCCGGGGCCCTCAGCGGTCGGTCTCCCGGCGGCTGCGGGAGGCGGCCAGCTCGGCGAGCACCCGCCGGGCCCAGCCGGGGCCCTCGTAGATGAAGGCGGTGTAGGCCTGCACCAGGGAGGCTCCGGCGTCCAGCCGCTCCGCGACGTCGGCGGCGGTCTCGACGCCGCCGACGCTGACGAGCACGAGGGAGTCGCCGGCGCGGTCGGCGAGGCGGCGCAGCACCTCCAGCGAGCGCCGCTTCAGCGGCGCGCCCGACAGCCCCCCGCCGCCCGCGGCCTCGACGAGCGCGGGCGCGGAGCGCAGCCCTTCGCGGGCGATCGTGGTGTTCGTCGCCACGATGCCGTCCAGCCCCTCCTGCATGGCCAGGTCGGCGACGGCGTCGACGTCCTCGTCGGACAGGTCGGGGGCGATCTTGACCAGCAGCGGCACGTGCCGGTGGGCGGCGGCGTCGGCGGCCCCGCGCACGGCCCGCAGGACGGGACGCAGCTTCTCGACGTTCTGCAGGTCGCGCAGGCCCGGGGTGTTGGGCGAGGAGACGTTGACGACGAGGTAGTCGGCGTAGGGGGCCAGCAGCCGGGCGGAGACGGCGTAGTCCTCGGCGGCGTCGGCCTCGGCGACGACCTTGCTCTTGCCGATGTTGACCCCGACCACGACGCGGTGGCGGGGCGGGACGGCGCGCAGCTGCCGCAGCCGCCGGGCGACGGCCTCGGCACCGGAGTTGTTGAAGCCCATGCGGTTCACCACGGCGCGGTCGGCGACGAGGCGGTGCAGGCGCGGCTTGGGGTTGCCCGGCTGGGCGCGGGCGGTGACGGTGCCGACCTCGACGAAGGCGAAGCCGAAGTGGCTGAGGGCCTCCACGCCCGCGCCGTCCTTGTCGAAGCCGGCGGCCAGACCCAGCGGGCTGGGGAAGTCGATGCCGAGGACGCGGGTGCGCAGCCGCGGGTCGTCCTCGACGAAGACGCGCCGCAGCACGCCGGGCGCGATCGGCAGCCGGCTGGCCAGCCGCATCCCGGTGAAGGCCCAGTGGTGGGCGTCCTCGGGGTCGATCCGCGTGAGGACGTTGCGGTACAGCGCCCGGTAGGCACTCCCCGAGCCGACTGCCACCACGTCCCGCGCCCCCGATCCCCCGGCGAGCCGGCCCGCGCACGGCTCCCCGGGCACGATAGTGCGTCCGCGCGCGCCGCCGCCCCGCACCCTCGGGCGGGGGTGCGGGGCGGCGGGTCGCGCGGGCTCCTGCGGGAGGGTCAGGAGGTCAGCGACGACGTCCGGGTCTCGCGCAGCAGGGACAGCGCGACCAGGCTCACGACGGCCGTCGCCGCGAGGTAGAACCCGACCCAGCTGACCCCGTAGGCCGTGGCCAGCTTGACCGCCGTGTACGGCGCCAGCGAGGCGCCGAGGATGCTGCCGGCGTTGAAGGCCAGCGAGGCGCCCGTGTAGCGCACGTTCGTCGGGAACAGCTCGGGCAGGTAGGCCCCGATGGGCCCGAACACCAGGCCCATGAAGAACAGCCCGGCGCACAGCCACACCATGACCAGGGCGGTCTGCCCGGAGCCGAGCAGCGGGCCGGTGAGCAGCCCGACGACCGCGCCGCCGACCATCGCGGTGGCCAGCACCGGGCGGCGGCCGAAGCGGTCGGACAGCCAGCCCGAGAGCGGGGTGGCGGCGGCCATGAAGAGCACGGCGACGCACAGCATGAGCAGGAAGTCCTGGCGCTCGTAGCCCAGCGCCGGGCCGGTGCCGTAGCTCAGCGACCACGTCGTGGTCAGGTAGAAGAGCGTGTAGGTGAGCATGACGGAGAACGCGCCGAGGACGACGATCTTCCAGCTGCTGCGGAAGGTCTCGGCCACGGGGACGCGCACCTGCCGGTTCTCGGCCAGGGCCTTCGCGAAGACCGGCGTCTCGGCGAGGCTGAGGCGGATCCAGAGCCCGAGCAGGACCAGGACGGCGCTCAGCAGGAACGGGATGCGCCAGCCCCAGGAGGTGAACGCCTCCTCGCTCATCGTCGTGGCGAGCACGATGAAGAGTCCGTTGGCGAGGACGAAGCCGAAGGGGGCGCCCAGCTGCGGGAACATGCCGTACAGGGCGCGGCGGTTGGCCGGGGCGTTCTCGGTGGCCAGCAGCGCCGCGCCGCCCCACTCGCCGCCCAGGCCGAAGCCCTGGCCGAAGCGCAGCAGGCACAGCAGGACGGGGGCGATGTTGCCCGCGGTGGCGTGGGTGGGCAGGACGCCGATGAGGACGGTCGAGATCCCCATGACCAGCAGGGCGGCGACCAGGGTGGTCTTGCGGCCGACGCGGTCGCCGAAGTGGCCGAAGACGATCGAGCCGATCGGCCGGGCCACGAAGGCGATGGCGAAGGTGGCCAGCGAGGCGAGCGTCTGCGCGGTCTCGTTGTCGGAGGGGAAGAACAGCGGCCCGAAGACGAGCACGGCGGCCGTGGCGTAGACGTAGAAGTCGTAGAACTCGATGGTCGTGCCGATGAGGCTCGCGGCGGCGACCCGGCGCACCGGGTTGGTGGGTGCGCCCGCACCCGTGGCGGCGCGGGGGGAGGTGTTCAGGTCGGAGGGACCCATGGCGGACCTTCGCAGTCGGACGTGGCGGGGGCAGCCGCCCGCGGACCGTTCCGCGAGCGGCCACGCCGAGGCCGGGGGTCCCCCGTCCGGCGTGCGTGCACCCGGTCGTCCACCGGGGTCGCCGTCGCCGCTCGGGTGTGACGGGGATCCTACGCAGGACCCCGGGATGATCCAACCCGCGAGACGCTCGTCTCGCTCTCCGAGACGGCTGGGGGTCCGGGGTCGCCCGCGGCACCGGCCTCCGGCAGCTCGCAGGAGGCGGGCGCCGGCGGGCCGTCGAGCAGCCGCGAGCGGATGAGGAAGCGCACCCCGTCGGGCGCCTCCAGCGAGAACCCCGCCCCGCGGCCGGGCACGAGGTCGATGGTCAGGTGGGTGTGCGCCCAGCGGGCGTGCTGCTCCCTGGACATCCACACCCCCACGGTGAAGGCGTCCTGCCCCTCGCCCGCGGGCACCGCGAGGTCCCCCAGGTGCTCGTCGGCGTCGGAGAGCAGGAAGTCGCCGGCCGCGAAGCACATCGGCGAGCTGCCGTCGCAGCAGCCGCCGGACTGGTGGAACATCAGCTCCCCGTGCCGCGCCCGCAGGCGGCGCAGCTGCTGCGCCGCCTGCGGGGTCAGGGCGACCCGCTCCCGGGCCGCACCGGGTGCGGGCTCCATCAGGCGCGCCCCATCAGAAGAACCCGAGCTTGCTCGTCGAGTAGCTGACGAGCAGGTTCTTGGTCTGCTGGTAGTGGTCGAGCATCATCCGGTGGTTCTCCCGGCCGATGCCGGAGCTCTTGTAGCCGCCGAACGCCGCGTGCGCGGGGTAGGCGTGGTAGTTGTTCGTCCACACCCGCCCGGCCTGGATGCCGCGGCCCATCCGGTAGGCGAGGTGGATGTCGCGCGACCACACGCCGGCGCCGAGGCCGTAGAGGGTGTCGTTGGCGATCTTCAGCGCGTCGTCGGGGTGGTCGAAGCGGGTGACCGACACGACCGGGCCGAAGATCTCCTCCTGGAAGATGCGCATCGAGTTGTCGCCCTCGAAGATCGTCGGCGTCACGTAGTAGCCGCCGGACAGCTCACCGCCGAGGTCGGCGCGCTCGCCACCGGTGACGAGCTTGGCGCCCTCCTGCCGGCCGATGTCGATGTAGGACAGGATCTTCTCGAGCTGGTCGTTGCTGGCCTGCGCTCCGATCATCGTCGCGGTGTCGAGCGGGTTCCCCTGCACGACGGCCTTCGTGCGCGCCACCGCGTCGTCGAGGAAGCCGTCGTAGATCGAGCTCTGGATCAGCGCGCGGGAGGGGCAGGTGCACACCTCCCCCTGGTTCAGCGCGAACATCGTGAAGCCCTCGAGCGCCTTGTCGTAGAAGTCGTCGCGGCTGCTCGCGACGTCCTCGAAGAAGATGTTCGGGCTCTTGCCGCCCAGCTCCAGGGTGACCGGGATGAGGTTCTGGCTGGCGTACTGCATGATCAGCCGGCCCGTCGTCGTCTCGCCGGTGAAGGCGATCTTGCGGATGCGCGGGGAGCTGGCCAGCGGCTTGCCCGCCTCGGCGCCGAACCCGTTGACGACGTTGACCACCCCCGGGGGCAGCAGGTCCCCGATGAGGTCCATCAGCAGCATGATCGAGGCGGGGGTCTGCTCGGCCGGCTTGAGGACGACGGCGTTGCCGGCCGCGAGCGCCGGGGCCAGCTTCCAGACCGCCATGAGCAGCGGGAAGTTCCACGGGATGATCTGCCCGACGACGCCGAGCGGCTCGTGGAAGTGGTAGGCGACGGTGTCGTCGTCGATCTGGGAGATGCCGCCCTCCTGCGCGCGGACGACACCGGCGAAGTAGCGCAGGTGGTCCACCACGAGCGGCAGGTCGGCGGCCAGGCACTCGCGCACGGGCTTGCCGTTGTCCCAGGTCTCCGCGACGGCGAGCTGCTCGAGGTTGGCCTCGATCCGGTCGGCGATGCGGTGGAGGACCAGGGCGCGCTCGGCGACGGAGGTGCGCCCCCACGCGGGCGCGGCGGCGTGCGCGGCGTCCAGGGCCCGCTCGACGTCGGCGGCCGTGCCGCGGGCGACCTCGGTGAACACCTGCCCGGTCACCGGCGAGGGGTTCTCGAAGTACTCCCCGCTCGCGGGGGCCACGCGCTCACCACCGATCCAGTGGTCGTAGCGGTCGGCGTAGCTGACGACGCTGCCCGCACGGCCGGGCGCCTCGTAGACCGTCATGACGAACCTCCACGGGAGAGAACCGGCGACCGCTCCGTCGCCGTGCCGCCACGGTGCGCCCGGTGGCGTTGCAACGGCGTTGCACCGCCCGCGCGCCCGGCTCAGGCCACGCCCAGCCGCCGGGCGCGGGCCAGCGCCTCGCCGCGCGCGGGGTCGCCGGGCGCCAGCCGGCGCAGCACCTCGGCGGCCGCGGCCGGGTCGTCGCGGCCCGCGCCGCGGGCGAAGCGCAGCAGCGCCGCGTCGTCGTCCCCCTCGAGCACGGCCGTGCGCACGCCCACGGCCAGCTCCTCGCGCAGCTCGCGCACCGCCGGCGCGTCCGAGCCGGGCAGCAGCTCCCCGGTGCAGGCGGCCACCGCGGCGGCGGTGCGCCCCGCGCGCAGCGCCTCCAGCACCTCGAGGGCGTCGCAGCGCAGCCGGCCCAGCACCCGGTAGGGCGCGGCGGAGACGCCCGGCGCACCGGCGCCGCACCCGGCGAGCACGGTGCGCAGCCGGTGCACCTCGGCGCGCACGGACACCGGGGCCAGGTCGCGGTCGTCGAGGGCGGCGGCCAGCGCGGCGGCGCTGCGTCCCGCGCCGCGCCGCTGCACCCCGTCGGCCAGCAGCACGAGCAGCAGCTCGGCGTGCCGCAGCGACAGCGGCCGCGCCCGCCCGCCGACGGTGAGGACCCCGTCGCCGCCGAGCACGCCCAGCGCGGCGTCGGCAGGAGGGGGGTCGTCGCGGGTGTCGTCGCGCAGGTGCGGCGCGGGTGGGCGCGCGGGGGCGGTGAGCCGGCGGCGCAGGGCCGCCACCCGCAGCTCCCCCTCGACGGCACCCACGGCGGCCCGCACGAGCTCGAGGGCGCGTTCGCGCCCCAGGTCGTCGCCCCCGGTGAGGTCGAGCACGCCGAGCAGCGCACCGGTCGCCGGGTCGCGCACCGGGGCCGCCGAGCAGCTCCAGCCGGTGGCGGCGGTGGCGTAGTGCTCGGCGGAGCGCACCCGCACGGGCCGGCCCAGCGCGAGGGCGGTGCCGGGGGCGTTGGTGCCGACGGCGTCCTCGCTCCAGCGGGCCCCGGCCAGGAAGGCCATCCGCTCCGCCGAGCGCCGCAGCGCGCCGTCGCCCTCGACCCACAGCAGCGTGCCGTCGACGTCGCTGACGGCCATCAGCACGGGCACGCCGAGCGGTTCGTCGAGCAGCAGGCGCCGCGCGGTGGGGAGCACGGCGGCCAGCGGGTGCGCGGCGCGCCGCTCGCGCAGCGCGCCGTCGTCCAGCGGGACGGCGGGCAGCAGGCGGTCGGGGTCCAGGCCGGTGCCGCGCGCGCGCCACCACGAGGCGGAGATGAGCTCGCGGGCGCCGGGCAGCGGCGTGCCGACCGGCGCGGTGGCCGTGGACGTCAGCCACGCCTCGCGCACCGCCGACGAGCTGGGGACCACCGCGCACCTCCGGTCAGCGCCGACCACCTGCCGCTGCACCGTAGGTCGCGCGGCGCGCGGTGGACAAGGCGCCCGGTGGACGAGGCGCGGGCGCGGCGCCCGGGCCGCCGTCCGGGCGGTGCAGGCGCGGGAGGTCCTCCCCGCCCGGGCGCAGGTGCGACCATGCTGCGACCACCGTCCGACCGCGCCGGGCGGCTGCGGGTCCGCCCGCCGCCGCGCACCGCCCCCGAGGAGCACCGATGACCGACGGCCCGCGGCCGTTGAACCTGCGCGAGATCGCCGAGGGGCTGCGCTCGCCGCACACCTCCACGGCCCGCCCGCGCACCGTCGCCCCGCTGCTGCCGGCCAGCCGCGCCGACCAGCTCGCGCGGTGGCTGGCGGGCACCCAGGACCGCGACGTGCCCGCACCGCTGGAGCGCGTCCAGCTGGTCGTCTTCGCCGGCGACCACGGGGTCGCCGCCCGCGGGACCTCCCGCCTGGAGGCGGGCTGGACGGCCCGGGCCGTGCGCGAGCTGGTCGGGGGCCGCGGGGCCCTGGCCGCGCTGGCGGCCTCCGTCGGCGTCCCGGTCGCGGTGCACGCGGTGGGCGTGGACTGGGGCGGGGGCGTTCCGCAGGACGTGCCGGCGGCGGTGACCGCGCACGCGCTGCGCGCCGGCAGCGGCGACATCGCCGTCGAGGACGCGCTGAGCGCCGAGGAGGTCGAGGCCGCGGTCCGCGCGGGTGCCGCCGTGGCCGACGCGGCCGTCGACGCCGGTGTCGACCTGCTGCTGCTGAGCCTGCTGGGGGCCGGTGCGACGACGGTGGGCGCGACCCTCGTGGCGACCTGCCTGCGCAAGGGCGCCGTCGACGTCGTCGGCCGCGGCAGCGGCGTCGACGACGACGCGTGGATGCGCAAGACCGCCGCGGTGCGCGACGCCGTGCGCCGCGCCCGCAAGCTGGCCACCCGGCCCACGGCGGTGCTGCAGGCGGTGGCGAGCGCGGACACCGCCGCCGCGGTGGGCTTCCTGCTGCGCGCGGCGGCCCGCCGCACCCCCGTGCTGCTGGACGGCCTGAGCGCCGTCGCCGCCGCCCTGCTGGCCGCGCGCGCGGTGCCGGGGACGGAGAAGTGGTGGCAGGTGGCCGCCGCCACCGCCGAACCCGCCCAGGCGCTGGCCGCCGACCGGCTCAAGCTCGTCCCGCTGGTGGACCTGGGCGCCGGGCGCGGCGACGGCACCGGAGCGCTCAGCGCGCTCGGCCTGCTGCGGGCCGCGCAGGTGCTCGCCGCGGCCGACGAGGCCGCGCTGCCGCCGCTGCCCGAGCCGGAGCCGGAGGCGGAACCGGAGCCAGCGCCGGAGGCGGAACCCGAGCCGGGGGTGGGACCCGAGCAGGAGCCGGAGGCTGCAGCGCCCCCCGGTGGGGCGGCGGCTCAGCCCGCGGCGGCCGGCCCGGACCTGCCCGTGACCTCCGGGGCCACCGCGGCGTCCGCCCCGGGCGGCGCCGGCAGCGAGCGGCCGAACACGTAGCCGCCCTCGTCGCGGGAGAGCTCGGTGAAGCCGGTGCGGCGGTAGAAGCGGACGGCGCCGGGGTTGGCCGCCGCGACCCCCAGGTGCACACCGGGCGATCCGGCGGCCGTCAGCTGCACCCACAGCCGCCGCACGAGCGCCCCGCCGAGACCGCGCCCCTGCAGCCGCGGCAGCAGGTCCACGTGCAGGTGGGAGGGGTGGGTGCGCCACACCGGCTGCTCGGGCACGCCGGAGTGCACGGCGCGCAGCAGCGGGGTGTCGAAGCCGTCGGCGACCTGCTCGGGCAGCGGGTAGCGCTCGCGCAGCGGCGGCCACCACGAGCGCTCGCGCCAGCGTTCGAAGGCGGCCGTGTCCAAGCACCCCAGCAGGTACCCGCCCACCCCGTGGCCGTCCTCGACGACGGTGGCGAAGCGGGCCTCGTGGACGGCGTAGGGGGTGGCGTAGACGTCGCCCAGCAGCGCGGGGAAGCGCGTGCGGGCGGAGGCGTCCGCACCGCGGTCGCCCGTGCGCAGGCAGACCTCCTCCAGGGCCGGCAGGTCCTCGGGGCGCACCGGCCGCAGCAGCACCTCCCCGTGCCGCTCGCCGCCGGTCGCCGCGTCCGCGCTCGCTGCCACCCGGTCAGTGCAGCACGGGCCCGGCGCCGCGCGCACCCGCCGGCGGGCGGGTGCGGGGGCGGGCCGGGGCCGCTGGGTAGGCTGCCGGGGTGCCCCGCCTCGTCCTCAGCAGCAAGTCCGTCAAGAGCGTGACGGCCGACGCCCTCCTCCTGGCCCTGGCCCCGGCCACCGCCGGCAAGCGCGCCGGGGCCGCGGTCGTGCTGGGCGGGGACGACCTGCCGCGCGCCACCCGCAGCGCGCTGCAGGAGGCGGCCGCGGCGCTCGGGGCCACGGGGGCGGCGGGCACCGTCCACCTGGTGCCCGGTGTGCAGGGGCTGTCCACGTCGCTGGTGGCCCTGGTCGGCGTCGGCGAGGCGCCCGGCGCCGAGGGGCTGCGCCGCGCGGTGGGGGCCGGCGTGCGCGCGCTGGCCGGCAAGCGGCGCGTGGCCGTGGCCGTGCCGGTCCCGGACGCGCCGTCGGTGGCCGCGGTGGCGGAGGGCGCCGCCCTGGGCGCGTACGCCTTCACCCGCTACCGCGCCGCGGAGCGCGAGCCGGTCGCCGAGGTGACCCTGCTGGTGGACAAGCCGCGCGACAGGGCCGTGCGCGCCGCCGTCGAGCGGGCCGCGGCGCTCGCCGACGCCGTGGCCACCGCCCGCGACCTCGTCAACACCGCTCCCGCCGACCTGGCCCCGGCCGACCTGGCCGAGGCGGCGCTGCGCACCGCCGAGGGCACCTCGCTGACGGTGCGGGTGCTGGACGAGGCGGAGCTGGCCGCCGGCGGGTTCGGCGGCATCCTCGGGGTCGGCCAGGGCTCCTCGCGCCCGCCGCGGCTGGTCGTCGTGGAGCACGCCCCGGCGGGGGCGAAGGCGCACCTGGCCCTGGTGGGCAAGGGCATCACCTTCGACTCCGGGGGCCTGTCGCTGAAGCCCGCGGCCGGCATGGAGACCATGAAGAGCGACATGTCGGGTGCGGCCGCGGTGCTGGCCGCCGTCCGCGCGGCCGCCGACCTGCGGCTGCCGGTCAAGGTGACGGGCTGGCTGGCCGTCGCGGAGAACATGCCGTCCGGCACGGCGATCCGGCCCTCCGACGTCCTGACGCTGCGCGGCGGGACGACGGTGGAGGTCCTCAACACCGACGCCGAGGGGCGCCTGGTCCTCGGCGACGCCCTCGTGGCGGCCTCGGAGGAGCAGCCGGACGCGATCGTCGACGTCGCGACCCTCACCGGGGCGCAGGTGGTCGCCCTCGGCAACCGCGTCTCGGGCGTCATGGCCAACGACGACGGCTTCCGCACCGCGGTGCTCGCCGCCGCGGAGCGGGCCGGTGAGCTGGTCTGGCCGATGCCGCTGCCGGAGGAGCTGCGCGCCACGCTGGACTCCCCCGTCGCCGACCTGGCCAACATCGGCGACCGGGCGGGCGGGATGCTCGTCGCCGCCGTCTTCCTGCGCGAGTTCGTCGGCTCGACGCCGTCCGGCGACCCGATCCCGTGGGCGCACCTGGACATCGCCGGGCCGGCGTTCCTGACCGGTGAGCCGTGGGGGTACACCCCGCGCGGCGGGACGGGTGTGGCGGTGCGCACGCTCGTGGCGCTGGCCGAGGACTTCGCCGGCCGCTGAGCCGGTGCGGGGACGCAACGCTCTCGCTGTGCACAGCGAGCGACAGCCTTTATGCTCAGGGTGACCGCCCGGCTCGGGGGTCGCACCCGACTCGTTGGGCTCTCACCGCACTCCCCGGTGTGCACCGGGGCACACGTCACGGAGGCACCATGTCCAGCCTGCACCGCATCGCCCGTCGCGCCACGGTCACCGTCGCCGCCGCAGCCGTCCTCGCGGGCGGCGCGCTCGTCACCGCGGGCAGCGCGTCCGCCGCGACGTCGGCCACCACCGTGACGGTGGCGAAGGTGGCCCCGGGCGTCTCCGCGCGCAAGGAGTCCACCGCGGAGCGCAAGGAGTCCACGACCCTGCGCAAGGAGTCGACCACCGCGCGCAAGGAGTCCACGACCGCCCGCAAGGAGTCCACCACCGCGCGCAAGGAGTCCACGACCGCCCGCAAGGAGTCCACCACCGCGCGCAAGGAGTCCACGACCCTGCGCAAGGAGTCGATCACGGACCGCAAGGAGTCGTTCACCGCCGAGAAGGAGCGCTGAGCAGCTCCGTTCCCGGCCCTCCCCTCGACCAGCACGGCGGCACCCCCTGCGGGTGCCGCCGTGCTCGCGTTCCACCCCCCGGCGCCGCCCGCACCGGGGAGTGAGAGGATCAGCGACGGAGCAGTCGCCAGCACAGTCGACCTCAGGAGCTTTTCGTGGCAGGTGCCGCCGGTCAGGAATACGACGTCGTCATCCTCGGGGGTGGCAGCGGGGGTTACGCCTGCGCGCTGCGCGCCGCCGAGCTGGGCCTGAAGGTGGCCCTCGTGGAGAAGGACCTGCTGGGCGGGACCTGCCTGCACCGCGGGTGCATCCCGACCAAGGCGCTGATCCACGCCGCGGAGGTCGCGGACTCGGCCCGCGACTCGGAGGCCGTCGGCGTCCGCGCGACCTTCGAGTCCATCGACATGGCCGGGGTCAACAAGTACAAGGACGGCGTCGTCGCCCGCCTGCACAAGGGCCTGCAGGGCCTGGTGAAGTCGCGCAAGGTCGAGCTGGTGGCCGGCGCGGGCCGGCTGGTGGCCAAGGACACCGTCGAGGTGGACGGCCGGCGCTACACCGGCAAGCACGTCGTCCTGGCCTCGGGCTCGTACTCCCGCAGCCTGCCCGGGCTGGAGATCGGCGGCCGGGTCATCACCAGCGAGCAGGCGCTGCAGCTGGACTCCGTGCCCGACCGCGTCGTCGTCCTGGGCGGCGGCGTCATCGGCGTGGAGTTCGCCAGCGTCTGGAAGTCCTTCGGCGCCGACGTGACGATCGTCGAGGCGCTGCCCCACCTGGTGCCGCTGGAGGACGAGGCGTCCAGCAAGGCGCTCGAGCGCGCCTTCCGCAAGCGCGGCATCAAGTTCTCCCTCGGCGTCCGGTTCAAGGGCGTCGAGCAGACCGGCTCCGGCGTCGTGGTCTCCCTCGAGGACGGCAAGACGTTCGAGGCGGACCTCCTGCTCGTCGCCGTCGGCCGCGGCCCGAACACCGCGAACCTCGGCTACGAGGAGCAGGGCATCACGATGGACCGCGGCTTCGTCCTCACCGACGAGCGGCTGCGGACGAACGTCGAGGGCGTCCGCGCCGTCGGCGACATCGTCCCGGGCCTGCAGCTGGCGCACCGCGGTTTCCAGCAGGGCATCTTCGTCGCCGAGGACATCGCCGGGCTGGACCCGGCGGTCATCGACGAGACGGGCATCCCGAAGGTCACCTACTCCGACCCCGAGGTCGCCTCCGTCGGCCTCACCGAGGCCAAGGCCCGCGAGAAGTTCGGCGACGTCGAGGTCGTCGAGTACAACCTCGGCGGCAACGGCCGCAGCCAGATCATCGGCACCACCGGTTTCGTGAAGCTGGTGCGGCAGAAGGACGGTCCGGTCGTCGGCGTCCACATGGTCGGTGCCCGCATCGGCGAGCAGGTGGGCGAGGCGCAGCTCATCGTGAACTGGGAGGCGTTCCCCGAGGACGTCGCCGCCCTCGTGCACGCCCACCCCACCCAGAACGAGGCGCTCGGCGAGGCGCACCTGGCGCTGGCCGGGAAGCCCCTGCACTCGCACTCCTGACCGCCCGCCACCGCAACGCCGGCGTCCGCGGACGCCGCACCACGTCCGTGAGGAGAACCGTAGAGATGTCGAACTCGGTGCAGATGCCCGCGCTCGGGGAGAGCGTCACCGAAGGCACCGTCACCCGGTGGCTGAAGTCGGTCGGCGACACCGTCGAGGTGGACGAGCCCCTGGTGGAGGTGTCCACCGACAAGGTCGACACCGAGATCCCCTCCCCCGTCGCCGGCACCCTGCTGGAGATCCTCGTCGGCGAGGACGAGACGGTGGAGGTGGGCGCGGAGCTCGCCCGCGTCGGCGACCCCGCCGAGCAGGGGCAGTCCGCACCGAGCGCTCCGGCGCAGGAGGCGCCGGCCCCCGAGCAGGCCCAGCAGGCGCCCGAGCAGGCCCAGCAGGCCCCGGAGAGCGCGCAGGAACCCTCTCCGGAGGAGCCCCCCGCCGCGGCCGCCGCGCCGAGCTCCGGGGGCGGGCAGGCGGTGCAGATGCCCGCGCTCGGGGAGAGCGTCACCGAAGGCACCGTCACCCGGTGGCTGAAGTCGGTCGGCGACACCGTGGAGGTGGACGAGCCCCTGCTGGAGGTGTCCACCGACAAGGTCGACACCGAGATCCCCTCCCCCGTCGCCGGCACCCTGCTGGAGATCCTCGTCGGCGAGGACGAGACCGCCGAGGTCGGCGCCGACCTGGCCCGCATCGGCGACGCCTCCGCCCAGAGCGCACCGGCGCCGCAGCAGTCCGCTCCGCAGCAGTCGGAGCAGCAGTCCGCCCCGGAGCCGGCCGAGTCGCTGGCCGACGAGGTCGCCGTGCGCGAGCAGGCCCGCACCCAGGCCGAGCAGGTGACCCAGCCGTCGGCCGGCTCCACCGCCGAGCCGGCCGCCGCCCCGCCGCAGCAGTCGGCCCCGGCCGCCGCCCCCGCCGCCCCGGCGCCCGCGCCGTCGGCCGGTTCGCAGGCGCCGGCGACCGGTGGCAGCACCTACGTGACCCCGCTGGTGCGCAAGCTGGCCAAGGACCTGGGCGTCGACCTGTCGTCGCTGACCGGCACCGGCGTGGGTGGCCGCATCCGCAAGCAGGACGTGCAGGAGGCGGCCGAGAAGGCGAAGGCGGCCGCGGCGGCCGCTGCCGCCCCGGCACCGGCTCCGGCCGCGGAGAAGCCCGCGGCGAAGCCGGCCCCCGCGGTGGAGGTCTCGGCCAAGCGCGGGACGACCGAGAAGATGTCGCGCCTGCGCAAGGTCATCGCCCAGCGCATGAAGGAGTCGCTGCAGAACTCCGCGCAGCTGACCACCGTCATCGAGGTCGACGTCACCAAGGTCGCGCAGCTGCGCGCCCGGGCGAAGGACGGCTTCGCGGCGACCGAGGGCGCCAAGCTGACGTTCCTGCCGTTCTTCGTGAAGGCCGCGGTCGAGGCGCTCAAGCAGCACCCCTCGCTCAACGCCAGCATCGACGGCGAGAACATCGTCTACCACGGCAGCGAGAACATCTCGATGGCGGTGGACACCCCCAAGGGCCTCATCACCCCCGTCATCAAGGACGCGGGCGACCTGAACCTCGGTGGACTGGCGCGCAAGATCGCCGACCTCGCGGCCCGCACTCGGGCCAGCAAGATCACTCCGGACGACCTGTCCGGCGGCACGTTCACCATCACCAACACCGGCAGCATCGGGGCCCTGTTCGACACCCCGATCCTCAACGCGCCGCAGGTCGCCATCCTCGGCACCGGTGCGATCGTCAAGCGGCCCGTCGTCCTCACGGTCGACGGCCAGGAGACCATCGCGATCCGCTCGATGATGTACCTGGCGCTGTCCTACGACCACCAGATCGTCGACGGCGCCGACGCGGCCCGCTTCCTGCAGACCGTCAAGAAGCGCATCGAGGGCGGGGAGTTCGAGGGCGAGCTCGGTCTCTGAGCCCCTCCCCGGCACCGCTCCTCCGAGCCCCGTCCCCGTCCCGGGGGGCGGGGCTCGGCCCTTCCCCCGCCCCGCTCACCCCACGTCAGGAGACAGCGTGCGCATCGTCGTCAGCGGAGCCAGCGGGCTCATCGGCAGCCACCTCGTGGCGCACCTGCGCAACGGCGGCCACGACGTCGTCGTGCTCGTGCGCCGGGAACCGCGCGAACCCGCGGAGGTCCGCTGGGACCCCTCGGCGGGTGAGCTGGACCCGGTGGCGCTCGGTCGCGTCGACGCGGCGGTGAACCTCTCCGGCGCCGGAGTGGGCGACGAGCGGTGGACGCCGGCCTACAAGGACCTGATCCTGCGCTCGCGCACCGACACGACCTCGACGCTGGTGCGGGCGCTGCTGGCGCTCGACGAGGCACCGCAGGTGCTCGTCAACGCCTCGGCCATCGGCGCCTACGGCGAGGGCGGTGCCGCCGTGCTCGACGAGTCCGCACCGCGCGGGGACGACTTCCTCGCCGACGTGGTGCGCGCGTGGGAGGAGGCGACCACGCCCGCCGCGGACGCCGGCATCCGGGTGGCGCTGGCCCGCACGGGTCTGCTGGCCAACCCCGTCGGGGGTGCGTTCGGGCAGATGCTGACGCTCTTCCGCCTCGGCCTCGGCGGTCCGCTGGGATCGGGGCGCCAGTGGTGGAGCCTCATCTCGATGCCCGACGAGATCGCCGCGCTGCAGTTCCTGCTGGAGGAGCCCGTCGCCGGCCCGGTGAACCTCGTCTGCCCGGAGCCCGCGACGAACACCGCCGTGACCTCCGCCCTGGGGCAGGCCCTGCACCGCCCCGCGCTGCTGCCGGTGCCGGCACCGGCGCTGCGCGCGGTGCTCGGGGAGTTCGCCGGCCAGGTGCTCGCCAGCCAGCGGGTGGTGCCGGAGGTGCTGCAGCGCGCGGGTTTCCGCTTCCGCCACCCCGACGTCGCCTCCGTCGTCGGCTGGCTCGCCGCGGCCTGAGCGGCGGCCCGGCGGGAGCCGGGGCCGCCGCCCGGCCCGGGGCCCACGACCTCGCCCGGACGGCGCTCAGCCGACGGCGCCGATCCGCCACTCCCCCGCCACGCGCACCAGTTCCAGCCGGCTGGTGCGCGGGGCACCCGCCGCGACGGTGGTGGCCCTCCCGTCCGCACCGCGGACCTGGTGCTCGGCGGTGACGACCTCCGCGCGCACCACCAGCCGGTCGGCACCTGCCTCCTCCACGGCGACCGAGCGCACGTCGAAGGCGAGGCCGGAGAACGACGACGCCGCGGTGGCCAGCTGCCGCAGCAGCTCCTCGTCCGCGGCCAGCGCCGCCGAGCCCGGGGCGTCCACGAGGGCGAGCGCGGCGGGGTCGGCGTCGGCCAGCGCCCGCGCGCGCCGGTCCGCCAGCTCGGTGACGACCGCCGTCGGGTCGTCGCCGCGCAGCACCTGCGCACCGGCCTCGGCCACCAGGTCCGCGGGCGCGGCGACCGGTGCCGGTACCGCTGCCGGTGCTCGCGCCGGGACCTGCGCCGGCGCAGCGGCCTCGGCCGCCACCGGCCGCACCGGGGACGCCGGTGCCGGTGCGCCGCCGTCGCGCACGACCAGGGCCGCGACCGCCGTGGCCGCGAGCAGACCGGTGGCCGCCAGCCCCGGCAGCAGGAGGCGACGACGCCCGGAGCGCCGCCCCGCCCCCGACGCGGTCCGTCGCGACGCGCTCGCCCGCGCGCTGGCCCGTGGTGCGCTCGCCCGCGCGCTGGCCGGCGGTGGCGCGGTCCGGGCGCTGCTGCGGGCAGCGCCCGCCGGCGCGGTGCCCGGCACGGCCGGCCCGGCCTGCGGAGCCGTCACCTGCGGAGCCGTCGCCGGGTGGGGCGACGACGAGCGGGGCGACGACGAGCGGGGCGACGACGGGCGGGCGGGAGCGGGGGCCGGGCTCGTCCCGCGCACGGGGCGCGGGCGGGCGCACTCCGCGACGGCCAGGGCGAGCTCACCGGGCGTGGGACGACGGGAGGGCTTGCGGTGCAGCCCGTCCCGCAGGGCCTCGAGCAGGGCTCCCGAGGTGCCCGGCGGCAGGCCGGCCGCGGCTCGGCGGGTGGCCAGGCGGCCGCCGGGGGTGCCGCCGGCACCGGGCGGGGCCCCCGTGAGCGCGCACCAGGCCAGGGCCGCGAGGCCGTACACGTCGGAGGCCGCGCCGACGCCCTCGCCCGCGACGGCGGCCGGGTCGGCGAAGCCGGGGGTGCCGAGGACGCTGCCGTGCTGCTGGCCGAGCGCGCGGGCGACGCCGAGGTCGGCCAGCAGGGGTTCGCCGCGCGCGTCGAGCAGCACGTTGCCCGGCGAGACGTCCCCGTGGACCACGCCCGCGGCGTGCAGGTCCTCCAGGGCGGGCCCGAGCACCGCCAGCAGCCCGGCCACCTCCCCCGCCGACAGCCGGCGCCGCCGCGCCAGCACCGAGGCCAGCGACCCGCCCGCGGCGAGGTCCAGGACCAGCACGGGGCGGCCCGCCGGAGCGTCGGCGGACGGGCCGGAGGTGTCGCGGGAGATGTCGTGGACGGCCACCACGCGGGGGTGGCGCACCCGCCGCAGCAGCGACAGCTCGCGCAGCAGCTCCTCCTCGGCGCGTGCACCGGGTGCCGTCGCCAGGTGCAGGACCTTCAGGGCGCGCTCGACACCGTCCGCGCCGGTGCCCGCCCACACCACGCCGGAGCCGCCCGTGCCGAGCAGGCGCCCGACCGCGTAGCCGTCGACGACGGGCGGGCGGCGGGCGGGGTCCTCGGCCAGCGGGGCGAACGCGGCGCGCCGCAGCCGGCGCGCCGCCGAGACCCCGCCCGCGTCGGCGGTGGGCGCCGCGGCGCGGTGGCGGCCGTCGGAGCCGGGGGCGTCCGCGGGCTCGCCGGCGGCGGTCGGGTCGTCGCAGGGGTGCACGGGAGAAGGGAACCGCACCGGCGGGGACTGCCGCGCTCGTTGTCCACAGGGTCGATACGCTCGGGGCGTGAACGCTGGCCCGACTCCCGAGATCACCTCCCCCACCCCGGCCGTGACGCCGCACGCGTCGGCGCTGCCCTCCTCGGCGGACGTCGTCGTCGTCGGTGCCGGGCTGGCCGGCCTCGCGTGCGCGAAGCACCTGAGCGCGGCGGGGGTCGACGTCCTCGTCGTCGAGGCCTCCGACGGCGTCGGCGGCCGGGTGCGCACCGACGTCGTCGACGGCTTCCGCGTCGACCGCGGGTTCCAGCTGCTCAACCCCGCCTACCCGGAGGTGCAGAAGGTCCTCGACGTCGAGGCCCTCGACCTGCAGCCCTTCGACGCCGGGGTGGCCGTCCACCGCCACGGCCGCCTGCACGCCGTGCGCGACCCGCGCCGGCACCCGGCCGGGATCGTCGAGGCGCTGCGCTTCCCCATCGGCTCGGTCAAGGAGAAGGCGGCGCTGGTGCGCTGGGCGCTGTCCACCACGACGGCGGGCGACCTGACGCGGGACGACGCCCCCTGGTGGAAGGCGCTCGACGAGGCCGACGTGCACGGCGAGCTGCGCTGGTCGGTGCTCGAGCCGTTCCTGGCCGGCGTGCTCGGCGAGGTGGACGGCACGACCTCGCGGCGCTTCGTGGACCTCGTCGTGCGCAGCTTCCTGCGCGGTACGCCCGGGCTGCCGGCGCGGGGCGTGCAGGCGGTGCCGGACCAGCTCGCGGCGAGCCTGCCCGCGGGCAGCGTCGCGCTCGACACCGAGGTCCGCCACATCGGCTTCGCCCCCCGCTCCCTCGTCGTGGAGACCGCCGCCGGCGGGGTGAGCGCCCGCTCCGTCGTGGTGGCCACGGACGCCCACGCCGCCGCCCACCTGGTGCCCAGCATCCAGGTCCCCGACAGCCACGGGCTGGGCACGTTCTGGTACGCCGCGCCGCTGACCCCCGCACCGTCGGGGCGCGAGAAGCTGCTGCACCTGGACGGCGACCGCTCGGGCCCGGTGGTGAACACCGCCGTCGTCTCCGCGGTGGCCCCCGGCTACGTGGTGGCGCCCGGCGAGACGCGCTCGCTGGTGTCCGCGCAGGTGCTCGGCGCGGACGTCTCGGCCGACGTGGAGCGGCGCGTGCGCGAGCAGCTGGCGCGCGTGTACGGCACGCAGACCGCCCCGTGGTCGCTGGTCGCGGCGCACTCGCTCCCGCACGCCCTCCCGGTGCTGGAACCGCCGTTCGACGGTCCCCGCCCCGTCGAGGTCGGCGAGGGCGTGTTCGTCACCGGGGACCACCGGGAGAACCCCTCCCAGCAGGGCGCGCTCGTCGCCGGCCGCCGCGCGGCCGACGCGGTGCTCACCGCCAGGTTCGGCCGGCCGGGGCACCACCGTGCCGGCTGAACGCCCCACGGTCGTCGCCACGTCCGGCGGCTGGACGCGCCGCGAGCGCGGCGGGATCGACTGGGCGGGGACGGCCCACCTGGCCGTGGAGCTCGCCCGGGTGCCCTCGGGGCGGCGGCCGCGGCTGACGTACCTGGGCACCGCGGGCGGTGACCAGCGGTACTTCTCCGGCGAGGTGCACGCGGCCGGTGAGCGCGCCGGCTTCGAGACCACGGTGCTCGACCTGTTCCCGATGCCGAGCCTGGACGACCCGGCGGCGCACCTGCTGACCCAGGACGTCGTGTGGGTGGGCGGCGGGTCGGTGGCCAACCTGCTGGCGGTCTGGCGCGTGCACGGGCTCGACGAGGCCTTCCGCGCCGCCTGGCAGGCGGGCGTGGTGCTCGGCGGGGTGAGCGCGGGCTCGATCTGCTGGTTCCGGGGCGGTACCACCGACTCCTTCGGCCCGGTGCTGCGCCCGGTGACGAACGGCCTCGGCCTGCTGCCGTACGGCAACGGCGTGCACTACGACTCCGAGGCGCGCCGGCGGCCCCTCGTGCACGAGCTCGTGGGCTCCGGGGTGCTGGGCGAGACGCACTGCAGCGACGACGGCGTCGGGCTGGTCTACGCCGGCACCGACCTCGTCGAGGCCGTCACCGAGGTGCCCGGCAAGGGGGCGTACGTGGTGCGCCGCGAGGGCGGCGAGGTCGTCGAGACGCGCCTGGAACCGCGCCGGCTGCCCTGAGCGCCCGCCCCGGGCGGTCGTAGGCTGTCGCGGTGGCCAGCGAGGGAACGCAGCAGCTCCTGCCCCGCACCGACCTGCGCGTGCAGCGCTTGCGGCTGGGCGAGGACCTCGTCGACTACCGCGAGGCGTGGGACCTGCAGCGCCGCCTGCACGCCGAGGTGGCGGCGGGCGAGCGGCCCGACACCGTCCTGCTGCTCGAGCACGCACCCGTCTACACGGCGGGCAAGCGCACGAACTCCTGGGAGCGCCCCGCCGACGGCACCCCCGTCGTCGACGTCGACCGCGGTGGGCGGATCACCTGGCACGGGCCGGGGCAGCTGGTCGGCTACCCGCTGGTGCGGCTGCGCGGTGCGCTGGACGTCGTCGGCTACGTGCGGCGCCTGGAGCAGCTGCTCATCGACGTCGCGGCCCGCTTCGGCGTGCAGGGCGTGCGGGTGCCCGAGCGCACCGGGGTGTGGGTGGCGACCGCCGAGCCGGCCGCGCCCGGCTGGCGCTGCGAGAGCAAGCTCGCCGCGATCGGCGTCCGCGTGGCCCGCGGCGTGACGATGCACGGCTTCGCGCTCAACTGCGACACCGACCTGGCGGGCTTCTCCCCCATCGTGCCGTGCGGGCTGGACGACGCGGGCGTGACGTCGCTGAGCCGCGGCAGCGGGCGGCGCGTGGGCGTGCTGGAGGCGGCGGCCGTCGTGGAGGAGCTGCTGCCCGCGGCGGACCTGCCCGGCTGGACGGGCGCGGACCACCGCGAGGCTCAGGTCGGCAGCAGCTCCGCCACCGAGGCGCGCGCGTAGCGGGCGCGCAGGGCGCGCCGCTGCGCGGAGTCCCGGCCGGCCGCGCGCAGCACCGACCACATCTTGCGGTAGCGGGTGGTCCGCCAGCGCAGCAGGTGCGCGGGCGGGGTGTCCGGGAAGAACGTGCGGTGCACGGCGGCGTAGTCGCCGGTGCCGATGCCGTGACCCGCGGACGCCTCGTGCAGGCGCACCCGCAGCGAGGGGGTGGGCACCTCGACGAACCGGCCCTGCAGCAGCAGCTGGCCCAGCAGCACGTGGTCGGAACAGGGGTAGCTGCCCAGCTGGTCGGTGGCCCACAGCGCCTCCGAGCGCACCAGCCCCGACAGGTAGGCGAGCACCGCGATGGAGGCCGGGCCGTTGATCATGTCGACGAACTGCGCCATCCGGCGGGTGACGTCCTCGTCCCAGCTGAAGCGGCCGGGCTCGCGCGCGTCGCGGGCGGGGCGGCCGTCGGCGTCGATGAGGTCCCAGGCGGGGACCGCGAGCACCACGCCGGGGTCGGCCTCGAGCGCGGCGACGCAGTCGGCGAGGTTGGTGGGGCCCACGAGGTCGTCGGCCATCGCCCACCGGAAGTAGCGCCCGCGCGAGAGCTGGAAGACGCGGTTGAAGTTGCGGGCCAGGCCGATGTTGCGGGGGTTGCGCACGTAGCGCACCCGCGGGTCGCGCGCGGCGAACTCCTCGACGACGCCGGGGGTGCCGTCGGTGGAGGCGTTGTCGCAGACGATGAGCTCGAAGTCGGGGAACGACTGGTCGAGCAGCGCGTCGAGCGTCTGCCGCAGGTACGCCTCGCCGTTGTAGACCGGCACCCCCACGCTGACGGTGGGCCAGCTGCCCTGGTGATCGCTCATGGAACCTCCCCGGAACCCTTGCGCCGCACCGCGCTCGGCGCCGACTGGCGAGAGGGTGCCCCGCGGGGACCGGGTCCCACAACTCTCACCAGGGGGAACGGCGTCACCGGCGCGGACCCTGGGTCACGGCACTGCGCCGGGAGGGAGGACCCGCCCGGCGGCTCCCGCGCCGCCGGGCGGGCGGGCCTCACAGCTGCGGCGCGACCTGCTCGGCGACGAGGTCCAGGTGCTCCAGGTCGGACAGGTCCATGACCTGCAGGTAGATCCGCTCGACCCCGACGGCGGCGTAGCGGCCGATCTTGTCCACGACCTCGGCGGGCGTGCCGGCCAGCCCGTTCTCGCGCAGCTCGGCCGGCTCGCGGCCGATGGCCTCGGCGCGGCGGACGACCTCGGCCTCGTCGCGGCCGCAGCAGACGATGAGCGCCGCAGAGGAGGTCATGCTCGACGCGTCGCGGCCCGCCGCCGCGCACGCCTCGCGCACCCGGGAGATCGCCGCCGCGGTGTCCTCGACGGAGGCGAACGCCGCGTTGAACTCGGAGGCGTAGCGGGCCGCGAGCGCCGGCGTCCGCTTCTTGCCGCCGCCGCCGACGATGATCGGCACGGGCGACTGCACGGGCTTGGGCAGCGCCGGCGAGCCCTCGAGGCGGTAGTGCTCCCCGGTGAAGTCGAAGGTCCGCCCCTCGGGCGTGGCGAACAGCCCGGTGACGATCTCCAGCTGCTCGGCGAAGCGGTCGAAGCGCTCCTTCAGCGGCGGGAAGGGGATGCCGTAGGCGGTGTGCTCGGCCTCGAACCAGCCGGTGCCGAGGCCGAGCTCGACGCGGCCGCCGGACATCTCGTCGACCTGGGCGACCTGGACCGCCAGGACGCCGGGGTGGCGGAAGGTCGCCGAGGTCACCAGCGTGCCCAGGCGGATCGAGGTCGTCTCGCGGGCCAGCGCCGCGAGCGTCGTCCACGCGTCGGTGGGCCCGGGCAGGCCGGAGCCGCTCATGTGCAGGTAGTGGTCGGAGCGGAAGAAGGCGGAGTAGCCGGCGGCCTCGGCCGCGACGGCGACGCGGCGCAGGTCCTCGTAGCGGGCGCCTTGCTGGGGTTCGGTGAAGATGCGCAGGTCCACGTCGCCGATCCTGCCGCCTCGCCGGCGGCGGCGCTCTGGCAGGGTCGGGGGATGAGCTCGCGCACCCCGGGGCTGCTGCCCACGACCACCCGCACGCTGGACCGGCTGCTGGCCGCCGAGCAGGCCGCCTGCCGGCTGCCGTCGGTGGTCGCCGGGCTCGTGCGCGACGGCGAGCTGGTGTGGACGGGCGGGCGCGGGCGCACCGGGCTGAGCGGGGAGCCGACGCCGGACACCCAGTACCGCGTGGGGTCCATCACCAAGTCGTTCGTGGCCGCCGGCGTCGTGCGCGCCGTCGAGGACGGGCTGGTCGACCTGGAGGACCGCGTCGGCGCGCACCTGCCGGAGCTGACCGGCGGCGTCGGCCGGGTCACCGTCGGGCAGCTGCTGGGCCAGGCCTCCGGGGTGCAGGCCGAGACCGACGGGCCGTGGTGGGAGCGCACCCCCGGCGGCGGCTGGGGGTCGCTGGTGCCGCTGCTGGGCGAAAGCGCCCTGCGGCACCGGCCGGGCACCCGCTTCCACTACTCCAACCTCGGCTTCGGCGTGCTCGGGGAGCTGCTGGGCCGGGTGCGCGGCAGCAGCTGGCACGAGGTCGTCGACGAGCAGTTCCTGCGGCCGCTGGGGATGGCGCGCACCAGCACGCGCCCGCAGCCGCCCGCGGCCCAGGGCCTGGCGGTGCACCCGTGGGCGGACCTCGTGCTGCCGGAGCCCGAGCACGACGCGGGGGCGATGGCCCCCGCCGGGCAGCTGTGGTCCACGGTGGCGGACCTGGCCCGCTGGGCCACCGTCGTGGCGGGCACCTCGCCGGTGCTGCGCCGGGAGTCGGTGGAGGCGATGCGGCAGCCGCAGAGCGTGGGCGACACCCGCGGCGCGGCGTGGAGCAGCGCCTACGGCCTGGGCCTGCAGCTGTGGAACGACGGCGGCCGCCGGTACGCGGGGCACTCCGGCTCCATGCCCGGCTTCGTGGCGATGCTGCGGGTGGACGTGGAGACCGGGGACGGCGTGGTCGCGATGACGAACTCCACCAGCGGCTTCGCGGACCTGCCGGTGCGGCTGCTACGCGCGCTGGCCGACGCCGAACCGCACCTGCCGCCGGAGTGGGCGCCGCGCGAGGTCCCCTCGGACGTCCTGGAGCTGGTGGGGCCCTGGTACTGGGGGCCGACGCCGCTGCTGGTGACGGCCGCCCCCGAGGCCGCCGCGACGGGCGGCTTCGAGCTGCGCGGGATGCTGGGGCGCGGGCGCTCCTCGCGCTTCGTGCGGGAGGGGGAGGGCCGCTGGCGCGGGCTGGACGACTACTACGCCGGGGAGCTGCTGCGCCCGGTGCGCCGCGCCGACGGCAGCGTCGGCCACCTGGACCTGGCGAGCTTCCGGCTCACCCGCAGCCCCTACGACCCGGACGCCGACGTGCCCGGGGGCGTGGACGGACGGGGCTGGACGGCGCCCGGCGCGGGCCCACGTACGCTGGGCACGTGACGATCGCACCCGAGGGACGGCGGATGCTGCGCATCGAGGCGCGCAACGCCGAGACGCCGATCGAGCGGAAGCCGTCGTGGATCCGCACCAAGGCCCGCACCGGCCCCGACTACACCGAGCTCAAGGGCCTGGTGAAGAGCGGCGGCCTGCACACGGTGTGCGAGGAGGCCGGCTGCCCGAACATCTACGAGTGCTGGGAGGACCGCGAGGCGACGTTCCTCATCGGCGGCTCCGAGTGCACCCGCCGCTGCGACTTCTGCCAGATCGACACCGGCAAGCCGCAGCCGCTGGACCGCGACGAGCCGCGCCGGGTGGCCGAGAGCATCGCCACGATGGGGCTGCGCTACGCGACGATCACCGGGGTGGCCCGCGACGACCTGCCCGACGGCGGGGCGTGGCTGTACGCGGAGACGATCCGCGCCACGCACGCGGCCAACCCGGGCACGGGCGTGGAGATCCTCGTGCCGGACTTCAACGGCGAGCCGCAGCTGCTGCAGCAGGTCTTCGACGCGGCGCCGGAGGTCTTCGCGCACAACGTCGAGACGGTGCCGCGCATCTTCAAGAGGATCCGCCCGGCGTTCCGCTACCAGCGCTCCCTGGACGTCATCAGCGCCGGTCGCGACGCGGGGCTGGTCACCAAGTCCAACCTCATCCTCGGCATGGGCGAGACCGACGAGGAGGTCGTGGACGCGCTGGCGGACCTGCGCTCGGCGGGCTGCGACATCATCACGATCACCCAGTACCTGCGCCCCAGCCCGCGCCACCACCCGGTGGAGCGCTGGGTGAAGCCGGAGATGTTCGTGCAGCTGTCCGCCGAGGCCGAGCGGCTCGGCTTCTCGGGGGTCATGGCCGGGCCGCTGGTGCGCTCGTCCTACCGGGCGGGCCGGTTGTGGGCGCAGGCGATGCGCCGGCGCGGGGTGCCGATCCCCGAGCAGCTGGCGCACCTGGACCGCGACACCCCCGCAGCCCAGGAGGCCTCCAGCCTGCTGGCGCGCTGAGGCCCTCCCCGGACGGCCGCGCCGCGCCCTTCGGCCCGGCCGGGCAGCCCCGGCCGGGCCGTATCCTTGCGCCCATGGCACGACGCGAGGAACCCGCCGGGGCGACAAGGGCGGCCAAGCCGCGCAAGCAGCGGTGGAAGCGGACCCGGCAGCTGAAGCAGGTCTACGACATGACCGCCCGGGTCGACCCGGCGGTCAAGTGGTGGTTGCTGCTGGCCTTCGCGGGCCCGGTCGTGCTCGGCCTGCTGCTCGGCCTGCTGGTCGACCACCCGATCTACTTCACCGTCCTCGGCCTGCTGGTGGGCCTGCTGGTCGGCATGCTCGTGCTGGGCCGGCGCGCCGAGCGCGCCGCCTACGTGGGCCTGGAGGGCCAGAAGGGCGCCGCCGGTGCGGCGCTGAGCTCCATCCGGCGCGGCTGGACGGTGGAGCGGGAGCCGGTGGCCGCCGAGGCCCGCACGCAGGACATGGTCTTCCGCGCCATCGGCCGCCCGGGCATCGTGCTCGTCGGCGACGGCCCGCCGCAGCGGGTGCGCCGGCTGCTGGAGGCGGAGCGCCGCAAGGTGGCCCGCATCACCCCCAACGTGCCCGTGCACCTGTTCACCGTCGGCGACGGCGGCAGCGAGGGCGAGGTGCCGCTGCGCAAGCTCGCCTCGAAGGTGCAGCGCCTGAAGCCGACGCTGACCAAGCAGGAGGTCTCCGCGGTGCACAAGCGGCTGCGCGCCCTCAGCGGCATCCGCCCGCCGGTGCCCCAGGGCATCGACCCCGTGCGCGCGCGCCCCGACCGCCGGGCGATGCGCGGGCGCTGAGCCCGCGAGGCCCCGCCGAGACCCCCGTCCCGCTCCGGGCCGGGGGTCTCGCGCGTGGTGCCCCGGCGCGCGCGGGTTCAGCGGCGGACGACGACGGTGCCGGCGGCGCGGTCGTGCAGCCCGCGGCGGTCGGGGTCGGTGACGACGGCCGGGATGACGAGGACCAGCAGCAGCGTGCGGGCGGTGCCGCGGGCGAAGCCGACGGGACGCCCGTCGAGGGTGCGCACGGCGATGCCGGTGACCGCGTGGCCCAGGCTCGTGCCGATCGTGGAGACGAGCAGCACGTGCATGACGACCAGGACGGCCAGCGGGCCGATCTCCCGGCCGAGGCCGGGCAGGAAGGCCTGGGCGATGAGGGTGGCCGCCACCCAGTCCACGAGCAGGCCCAGCACGCGCCGGCCCCAGCCGGCGACGGCGCCGCGGCCGGTCGCGGGCAGGCCGAGGCGGACCCCGGCGCCCGGGTGCTCCCCACCGGTGCCGCCGGGACGGGCGCTGCTGCTCGCGTGCTCGGCCACCCGACCAGGGTACGGCGCCGCCGCCGCGCCCCCGCCCCCGCGCCCGGCCCCTCCGCCCGGCCGCCCCACCCCGCCCCCGGGGGCGCGCGGCGCGGGGGGGGGGGCGGGCGGCGCCCGGGGGGCGCGCGCCGCGGTCCCCCCCCCCCCCGCCCCCCCCCCCCCCCCCCCCCCGCGCGGGGGGGGCGACGCG
>NZ_JBJLSF010000051.1:0-31751 GCF_050871885.1 Kineococcus aridisoli
CCCCACCCGCAGCCACGCCGGGAGGGAGACAAGCCCCCGCCGCCCCGGCCCCCCCCGGCGCCCGCCCCCCGCGCCACTCCCCGTGGCGCGACGACCCGCGGGCCCTGGTGGAGGTCGTCTCCGGCTTCCTGGCGCCGCTGCCCGAGCAGCGCCTGCCCGGTGGCCGCAACCTGGGCGCCGTGCGCGTCGGCGGCACCGTCCGGCGCCCCGCCGGCGAGCAGACCTCGGCGGTGCACGCGCTGCTGCGGCACCTGGCGGACAGCGGGTTCGCGGGTGCGCCGCGGCCGCTGGGCCTGGACGCCGCCGGCCGCGAGGTCCTGACCCACCTGGAGGGCGAGACCACCGGCGCGCAGCGGCCGTGGCCGTCGTGGGTGTTCGGCGAGGACGCGCTCCGCCAGGTCGGGCGGTGGCTGCGCGGCTTCCACGCCGCCTCCGCCACGTTCGCGCCCCCGCCGGGCGCCCGCTGGTTCGGCGAGCGCGACGAGGTGCGCTCCGGCGAGGTGGTCGGCCACCACGACGCCGCCCCGTACGAGGCGGTGTGGCGGCGCGCGGACGGGGACTCGACCGGGGACGGGGAGCTGGTGGGCTTCGTCGACCGGGACCTGGCCGGTTCCGCCCCGGCGCTGCGGGACCTGGCGTTCACGGCCCTGCAGCGGGTGCCGCTGACCGCCGCGCACGTCGCCGCCGCCGACGGCTGGCCGGCCGGCACGGACCGCCGGCACCGGCTGCGGGTGCTGCTGGAGGCCTACGGCTGGACGGGCACGACGGCGCAGGTCCTGGACGCCGTGCGGGAGCGGGCCCGCGAGCACGCCGACGGCCTGCGCGCGGCGGCGGCGGACGGGTGGGCACCGGCGGTCGCGCTCGTGGCCGAGGGCGTGGCCGAGGGCGTCGCCGACGACGAGCAGGCGGCCGCGCAGCTGCCGCAGCGGTGAGGGCCCCGCCCCCGGCTCAGGGGGCCGCGGTCAGCCAGTGCCCGGCCGCGGCGCCCAGCGGGGTCGCCCGCACGAGGAGCACGACGGCGGCGACGGTGGCGACGGCGGTGATCGGCACCTCCCAGCGGGGCTGGCCGGTGCGGAACAGCGACAGGCTCCAGCGGCGCCGGCGAGCGCGCGGGCGCAGCAGGGCGACCGCGGTCGCCCCGGGCCACGGCACCCCGCCGCGGGTGACGGCGTCCCCGGCGATGTGCACGGCCACGCCCAGGGCGAGCGCCGCGGGCAGCCAGCCGAGGTGGACGTCGGCGCGCCAGGTCAGCCACCAGGCCGCCGCCCAGGACAGCGCGACGTTGCCGACGACGGTGTTCTCCAGGCGCCCGGGGATGAAGGGGGCCAGCGCGTGCAGGGCCGCGCCGGCGGTGAGGGCGAGGACGACGGCGGCCGTCCACGTGCTCTGCGCCGCCGCCCAGGCGAGCAGGGCGATCGCGGCGGGGGCCAGCAGCGGGTCGTGGGTGCCCCAGCGGTGGCCGCCGGCGAGGCGGCCGACGAGCTTGGCCGCGGCCCAGGACAGCCAGCCCCACATCGTGACGACGGTGGAGCCGGTGGGGGCGACCAGGAAGCGGCGGTCGCGCCAGGTCACCCCGCCCTGGTCGAAGTCGGGCAGCAGCGCGGCACCGCCGCAGGCGGCGACCCAGGCCAGGGCGGTCGGCACGTCCGGCGTGCCGAGCAGCGGCAGGCTCGCGGCCCCGGCGGCCAGGCCGGTGGCGGCGTGCGAGCGGCCCATCACGGGCGGGCACCCCGCTCGTCGCGGGCCGGGTGGAGCGGGTGGAGCGCGGGGACGCGGGACGCGGAGCGGGGGTGGTGCACGGGAGAACTCTGCCGTGCACCGCCCCGGGTGATCACCGGACGCGCCGGAGGGGCGCCTACCGCGGTGGGGCGACCGGCTGCTCCTGCTCCTGCCGGACCTGCGGGGGTTCCTGGGCCACCGCCTCCACGATCGCCCGGGCGATGTCCTGCGGCGCCAGGCCGTGCGCGTCGAGGAGGGCGTCGCGCGCGCCGACGTCGAGGAACTCCTGGGGCAGCGCGAACCCGAGCAGCGGGGTGGCCACGCGCTGCTCGCGCAGCGCGGCGGCCAGCGCCCAGCCCAGCCCGCCGACCTCCGCGGCGTCCTCGACGACGGCGACGTGGCGGTGGGTGCGGGCCAGCTCGACGAGGGCGGGGTCGACGGGCACGACCCAGCGCGGGTCGACGACCGTGACGCCGAAGCCGTGGGCGCGCAGCCGGGCAGCGACCTCCAGCGCGCGCGGCACCATCGCGCCGACCGCGACGAGCAGGACGTCGTCGCCGGTGCGCCAGGCGGGGCCCTCGAGCACGTCGGCGTGGCCGGTGCGGGCGGTGGCGGGGATCGCCGCGGGCACCTTCCCCTTGCTGAAGCGCAGCACGGTGGGCGCGTCCCCGACGGCCACGGCCTCGCGCAGCTCCTCGCGCAGCGTCTCGGCGTCGCGGGGGGCGGCCAGCCGCAGCCCCGGCACCAGCCGGCACATGCCGACGTCCCACACCCCGTGGTGGCTGGGGCCGTCCGGGCCGGTGACGCCGGCGCGGTCCAGGACGAAGGTGACCCCCGCCCGGTGCAGGGCGACGTCGAGCAGCAGCTGGTCGAAGGCGCGGTTGAGGAAGGTGGAGTAGACCGCGACGACGGGGTGCAGCCCGCCGGCGGCCATCCCCGCTGCGGAGGTGGCGGCGTGCTGCTCGGCGATGCCGACGTCGAAGACGCGCTCGGGGTGCGCGCGGGCGAACGGCTCCAGCCCGACGGGGATCCGCATGGCCGCGGTGATGCCGACGACGTCGGGGCGGTCCTCGGCGATCGCGAGGACCTCCTCGGAGAAGACGCTCGTCCACGAGGAGCCGGAGCTGGCCTGCGCCTCACCCGTCTCGGGGTCGATGACCCCGACGGCGTGGAAGTGGTCGGCGTCGTCGGCGCGCGCCGGCTGGTACCCGCGGCCCTTCTGGGTGATGGCGTGCACGATGACCGGTCCGCCGTAGGAGCGGGCGCGGCGCAGCGCGTGCTCGACGGCCTCGGTGTCGTGGCCGTCGACGGGCCCGACGTACTTCAGGCCCAGGTCCTCGAAGAGCCCCTGCGGGGCGACGATGTCCTTGAGGCCCTTCTTCACCCCGTGCAGGGTGTCGTAGGCGAGGCGGCCGGGGGCGCCTCCGCGCCGCAGCGAGGCCCGGCCCCAGTCCAGCACCTTCTCGTACTCGCGGGTGGTGCGCAGCGTCGCCAGGTGGGCGGCCATGCCGCCGGTGGTGGGGGCGTAGGAGCGCTCGTTGTCGTTGACGACGACGATCACCGGTCGCTGCGCGTCGGCGATGTTGTTCAGCGCCTCCCAGGCCATGCCGCCGGTGAGGGCGCCGTCGCCGATGACGGCGACGACGTGGCGGCCGCCCTCACCGCCCAGCTCCCCGCGCAGCTCGAAGGCCTTGGCCAGCCCGTCGGCCCACGACAGCGACGTCGAGGCGTGCGAGTTCTCCACCAGGTCGTGCTCGCTCTCGGCGCGCGAGGGGTAGCCGGCCAGCCCGCCGGCCTCGCGCAGCCTGCTGAAGTCCTGCCGGCCGGTGAGCAGCTTGTGCACGTAGCTCTGGTGGCCGGTGTCGAAGACGAACCGGTCGCGGGGGGAGTCGAAGACCCGGTGCAGGCCGATCGTCAGCTCCACGACGCCGAGGTTGGGACCCAGGTGGCCACCGGTGCGGCTGACGGCGGCGACGAGGAAGTCGCGCACCTCGGCCGCCAGCGCGGGCAACTGCTCGGCGGGGAGGGCCTTGAGGTCCCCGGGCCCCTTGATCGTCTCGAGCAGCCCCATGCGGGGTGGCCTCCTGTGTCGGACGGGGGTCGAGCGGTTGACCCGGCGAGTGTAGGAGCCCCGGCGAACGGCAGCGCCGCGAACCCGCCCGCCCGGGCGAAGCGTTCACAGGGCCCTCCCACCACCGGACCACCCCCGCGCTCACAGCCGCGGCACGAACCGCCGGCCCGTCATCGCCTGGCGCAGCAGGTCCACCGAGCGCGCGAGGCGGCGCAGCCGCAGCTGCTCGGCGTCCAGGACGGCGAAGACCTGCGGCGCGGTCTCGGGCGGCAGGTGGGCCGACAGGTCGCGGCGGGCGGTGCCGGTGGCCCGCCGCACGGCCTCCTGCTGGGCGTCGACGTGGTGGGCCACCAGCCACACCAGCAGCAGCGGGTGGTGGCGCACCGGCGGGTAGCCGCGGTACTCCGGCGGGGCCTGGTCCAGCAGCCACGCGACGGCGCGCGGCTGCCAGTCCTCGGCGCCGGGCGGGGGCACCTGCTGCGGCCAGCCGGGCGGACCGTGCCGCGCGCGGCGCTCGGGGTCGAACACGCGTTCGATGCTAGGGGGCGGGGCGGCGCCGCGCCCGGGCGCTCACCCGGGCGCTCACTCCGGTTCGACGGGCACGTGCGGGGGCAGCCGCCGCGGACCCGCCTCGGCGGGACGGGGGCGGTCCTGGCGGTGCAGGCGCACGGCCACCACGGCCACGTCGTCCTCCGGCCGCGGCGGCAGCATGCGCTCCAGCAGCCGGTCGACGAGGGTGTCGAGGTCGGTGTCCTCGGCGGCCAGCTGCTCCAGGACGTCCTGCAGCCGCTGCAGCCCCTCCTGCAGCGACTGGTCGCGGCGCTCGACGAGGCCGTCGGTGTAGAGGATCACGGTGGACCCGCGCTCCAGCAGCACCTCGGCGTCCACGCGCTCGGTCTCGGGCAGCACCCCCAGCAGCAGGTCCGCCTGCGCGCCGGTCAGCGCGAGCACCGACCCGCCGGGGCTGACGACGACCGCGGGCGGGTGGCCCGCGTTGGACCAGCGCAGCCGGGTCACCCCGCGCTCGCGCTCGGCGGGGGTCTGCTCCATGCGGGCGGCGATGGCGGTGGCCGTGGTGGTGATCTGCAGGTTCGCCATCGCCCGGTCGGCGGCGGTGAGCACCTGCGCCGGGGAGTCGTCGCCGATGGCGCCCAGCGCGCGCACGACGGTGCGCACCTGGCTCATCGCGGCGGCCGCCTGGGTGTCGTGGCCGATGACGTCACCGATGACGAGCATCGTGGAGCCGTCGGGCTGCATGAACGCGTCGTACCAGTCGCCGCCGACCTGCGCGGCCTCGGCGGCCGGCGCGTAGCGCACCACGATCTGGCCGTGGTCGGGTTCGGGGGGCTCGGAGAGCAGGGCGCGCTGCAGCCCCTCGGCGAGGTCGCGCTGCTGGCGGTAGAGCCGCGCGGAGTCCAGCGCCAGCCCGGCGCGGGCGGCGACCTCGGCGGCGGTGGAGAGCCCGTCGGTGCCCAGCGGGGCGCGGCCGGGCCCGCAGAAGACGGTCATCAGCCCGACGGTGCGCCCGCGCCCGCGCAGCGGGAAGACCGCCGCGGACGTCGGCGCCAGCCGCGCCAGCGTCCCGCGGACCTGCCCGTCGGGGTCGAGCACGGCGGTGATGGCCCGGGTGGCGTCGGGGATGGGCACGGGGTTGTTCTGGCGCAGCGCCCGCCACAGGAAGGCCGCGTCGGTCAGCTCGGCCAGGCGGTGGGTGGCGTAGTGCTCCACCAGCGGGCGCAGCGACTCCTCGCGGTGCCACCAGCCCGCGTCGTGCAGGCCGCGGCGCAGGTCCACGTCGCGGCTGGCGCGGGCGCTGGCCGGGCTGGAGGCCATCGCGTCGTCGTCGACGAGGGTGATCACGCACCAGTCGCCCAGCGCGGGCACGACCAGCTGCGCCAGCCGCGCCACGGCGCGGTCGGCGTCCAGCGTCCCGGTCAGCTCGGCGGTCACCGCGGCCAGCAGGTGGGCGCGGGCGGCGGCGTCCTCGGCGGCCTGCTGCGCCTGCCGGCGCGCGGTGATGTCGAGGAAGTACAGCGCCAGGCCGTCCCCCTCGGCGACGGCGCGCACCTCCACCCAGATGTCCAGCGGCGCGGGGTAGTGCGCCTCGAAGACCTCCGGCTCCCCGGAGGCCGCCGCCCGGCGGTAGTGCCGCTCGAAGACCGAGCCCACCGTGGCGGGGAAGGCCTCCCAGAAGTCCCGCCCGAGCAGGTCCGCGCGCGAGGTGCCGGCGATGCGCTCGCCCTCCAGGTTGACGTAGGCCACCCGCCACTCGGCGTCCAGCACCAGGTAGCCCACGGCCATCGACTCCAGCGCCGAGGCCACGCGCCGGGTCACCTCCCGCTGGGCGGTGACGTCGTGCACCGCGCCCACCAGCCGCGCGGGGGCGCCCCCCGTCCCGGGCACGACGCGCCCGCGCCCCTGCAGCCAGCGGGTGCGCCCGGGCAGCAGCACCCGGTAGGCGGAGCTGAAGACCCCCGTGCGGGTGGCCGCCTCCAGGTCGGTGCGCACGCGCTCCTGGTCCTCGGGGTGGATGCGGGCCATCGCCTCGCCGAGGTCGTCGCCGAACTCCCCGGGGCGCACGCCGAACAGGACGTGCATCTGCTCGTCCCAGACCAGCCGGCCGCTGGCGAGGTCGAGGTTGAACGTGCCGATCCCGGCCGCCTGGACCGAGACCTCCAGCAGCGCCTCGCTCGTGCGGTAGTCGCTGCTGAGCGCCGCCAGCTCCAGCTCGGCCGCGGCCGCGGCGGCGACCTGCTGGAGCAGGGCCACGTCGTCCTCGCTCCACTCCCGCGGCGCCGGGGAGAAGACGCACACCGCGCCCACGACGTGGCCGGCCTCCGTGGTCAGCGGAGCGCCGAGGTAGGAGGCGACGACGCCGCTGCTCACCGCGGGCAGGTCCGAGACGCGCTCGTCGGCGCGGGTGTCGCCGATGGCCAGCGGCGCGCCGGTGGCGGCGGTGCGGGTGCACAGCCACTGGGCCAGCGGTTCCTGCCCCGAGGGACCGGCCGCGGGTTGCGGGCCCGCGGCGCCCGCCACGGCCTGCACGTCGCCGAGCACCGAGATGCGGCCCGAGCTCGCCCCGAGCAGGCGCGCCGCGAGGGCCGCCATGCGGTCCAGCCCGGGCAGGGGTCCGCCCACCGGCAGCAGCCGCCGCGCCGCGGCCACCCGCGCCCGGTCCGCGGTCAGCACCCCCGCCGCGTCCGCGGCCGGGGGCGGGGGCGGGGGCGGGGACGGCAGGGCAGGGCGAACGGTGGGCTGGTCCGGCACGTGCACTCCCTCGACGCCAGGTGCTCTGGCGTCACGCCAGCTGCAGATCACGGCCATTCTCGCCGATCGCGGGTGCGCGCGCGTCCGTCGGCGGCCGGGCGGCGGCGCGTCCACCCGGTGCTCGCCCCTCGGCCACCTGCCGGGGACGTCCGCTCAACGCGCGGGAAACCTCCGGGCACGAGGGTGGGCCCGCCCCGCCCCCGCACCCCGACCTGGAGAGCCCCCGTGCCCGAGAACCCGTCCCACCCCGTCGGCCGCCGCCACCTGCTCGGCCTCGGCGCGGCCACCGCCACCGCCGCCGCCGCGTCGGCCGTGTCCGCACGGCCCGCGGCCGCGGACGCCGGCGCCGCGGACGCGGTGACCGCCTCCTCGCGCGCGTCGCGGCTGCGCTTCTCCGACGCGGGCACGTTCCGGGTGGTGCAGTTCAACGACACCCAGGACAACCACCGCACCGACGTGCGGACCATCGAGCTGGTGGAGCGCACGCTCGACCAGGAGCGGCCGGACTTCGTGGTCGTCAACGGCGACGTCGTCAACGGGGACATGACGACGGCGCAGCAGGTGCGCCAGGCCTACAACCACGTGGTGCTGCCCATGGAGGAGCGGCGCATCCCGTGGGCCATCACCTTCGGCAACCACGACGAGGACTCCGCCGGCGCCACCGGGATGACCGAGCCGAGGATCCGCGAGTTCCTGGCCGGCTACCGCCACAACGTCGGCAGCACCGCCAGGGGCGTCAGCGGCGACTCCAACCAGGTGCTCACCGTGCGCGGTTCCCGCGGCCGCGGCACCGCGTTCGCGCTGTGGCTGCTGGACTCCGGCCGCTACTCCCCCGAGACCGTCGGCGGCCAGCCCGTCGAGGAGTACACCTACGAGACGATCCACGCCGACCAGGTCGCCTGGTACCGCGAGCAGTCGATCGCGCTGCAGCGCAGGGCCGGTGCTCCGGTGCCCGGCCTGATGTTCTTCCACATCCCGCTGTGGGAGCACCGGCACGCGTGGTTCGGCTCCCCCACCGAGTGGACCGAGGAGTCGCACGCGCGGGCCGTCGTCAAGCACCGCATCGTCGGTGAGCGCAACGAGCGCGAGTACACCGCCCAGTTCAACCCGGGCCTGTTCCTGGCGGCCCTGGAGCGCGGGGACGTCAAGGGCATCTTCTGCGGGCACGACCACGTCAACACCTACGTCGCGGACTACTTCGGCATCCAGCTCGGCTACGGGCCCGGCACCGGTTTCGGCACCTACGGCCTGGAGGGCGACGACGTGCACCGCCTGCGCGGTGCACGGGTGTTCGACCTGGACGAGGACCACCCCGGGGTCCTCAAGGCCACCCGCACCGTGTTCGCCTCCGACTTCGGCATCGACCTGTCCCCGCGACCGCAGCCGCTGACGACCCCCGAGCCGCTCGGCCACCGCTGAGGCGCCCCGGCCGCGCGCCGGGCGGGCGGGGGGCGCCCGCAGCGGGTGCGCCCCCCGCGGGCGCCGGGCAGGCTGGGGGCGTGGGCGGACGCGGAGCGCTGGAGCAGTGGTGGGCGGACCTCGACGAGGCCGCGCGGGCACGGGTGGTCGAGCTGGCCGACTCCGGCGGGCTGCTGCCCCCGCCGCTGGCCCAGCCGCTGCTGGCGCGCGGGGTGGCGCTCGCACCGGCGGCGTGGCGCGAGTCCGTGCAGGACGTCCCGGTGGGCTGGGAGGTCCCCGACGAGCTGGTGGACCTCCTGGAGGAGCTGCGCAACGGGGAGTGAGCGGCCGCCCGCTCGTGGTGCGGGCGGCCGTGCCGCCGCCGGGCGGTCCCGGGGCCTCGCGCGGAGGCGGAGGCCTCGGGCGGAGGCCTCAGGCCGCGGCGACCGTCGTGGCGGCGACGAGCCCGCCCAGGACGACGGTGAGCTTCTCCACGACCTCGGCGTCGTCCTTGGGGTGGGTGTCGGCGAAGCGCACGACCGAGCCGGGGATGGCCAGGGAGACCTCGGTGAGGACCTTGGCGCCGGCGATGCCGAAGGACTTGCGGGCGTCGTCCTGCGCCCACACGCCGCCGTACTGGCCGAAGGCGCTGCCGATCGCGACGAGCGGCTTGCCCGTCAGCGGGCTGGCGCCGTAGGGGCGCGAGGCCCAGTCGACGGCGTTCTTGAGCACGGCCGGCATGGTGCCGTTGTGCTCGGGGGTGACGACGAGCACGGCGTCGGCGGCGGTGATGGCGGCGCGGAAGGCGGCCGCGCCCTGCGGGACGCTGCCCTCGACGTCGACGTCCTCGTTGTAGAAGGGCAGGTCGCCCAGGCCCTCGTAGATCGACAGCTCGACGCCCTCGGGAGCGAGCGCCACGGCGGTCTCGGCGATCTGGCGGTTGATGGAGCCGGAGCGCAGGCTGCCGACCAGCACCAGGACGGTGGTCATGGGAACTCCTCGGGACGGGGGGTGCGGCGGTGCGCCGCACGATGCGGACTGTAGTCCGCTTCTGCTCCCACCTTCAAGCACCCCCGGTCCGCCAGGCCCTACCCTGCCTCGCGTGGGACCTCTGGGAGCACCTCCGCGCGGACGCGGCCTGCCCGTCCTCGGCGCGCCCGCACCCGCGGTGCGCGCCGACGCCTCCCGCAACCGCGAGACGCTGCTGCGCGCGGCCCGGCGACTGCTCGAGGAGGTCGGCGCCGAGGAGCTGAGCATGGACGCCCTCGCCGCGGCGGCGGGGCTGGGCAAGGGCACCGTCTTCCGCCGCTTCGGCTCGCGCGCGGGCGTCTTCGTCGCCCTGCTCGACGAGTCCGAGCGCGAGTTCCAGCAGGCGGTGCTGTCCGGGCCGCCGCCGCTGGGGCCGGGCGCCGACCCCGTCGAGCGGCTGGAGGAGTTCGGGCGCCGGCGGCTGCGCTTCCTCGCCGAGCGCGGCGACCTGCTGCGCGCGGCGGCCGCCGACCTGGACCGCACCGCCGGCGCCCCCGCGGCCTTCACCCGCCTGCACCTGCTGGTGCTGCTGCGGGCCGCGGGCGTGCAGGGCGACCTGGAGGTGCTGGCCTTCGACCTGCTCGCCGTCCTCGAGGCGCCCCTGAACCACGACGTGCGGGGCACCCCGGGGCTCTCGCCGCAGCGGCTGGCCGACGGCTGGGCCGACCTCGTGCACCGCGTCGCCGGCCGCTGAGGCGCGCTCCCCGGCCGCTCCTCGAGCGCTCCCTCAGGCGGTGCGCTGGTAGAGCACGTGGTCCTGCCAGGAGCCGGCGATGCGCAGGTAGCGGCGCGCGACGCCGATGCGCTCGAAGCCGTTGCGCTGCAGCACCGCCTGCGAGGCGGAGTTCGACAGCAGGGTGGCCGCCTGCAGCCGGTGCAGGCCGAGGCCGCCGGGCGCCGGCGCGAAGGCAGCCGCGACGGCCTGCGCGACGGCGGAGGTGGCGACCCCGCGGCCGTTGACGGCCTCGGCGACGAAGTAGCCGACGTCGGCGGACTGGAACGGCCCGCGCACCAGGCTCGACAGCGTGATGCGCCCGACCAGCTCGCCCTCGTGCTCGATGACCCAGGGCACCGCCCGGCCGGCGGCGTGCTCGGCGAGCGCGTGCCGCAGCAGCCGCACCTGCCCGTCGGCGCTGAAGTGCTCCGGGCCCCGCTCGGGCTCGAAGGGCGCGAGGAAGGACCAGTTCCCGCTGAGCAGGCCGGCCAGCGCCGCCGCGTCCTGCTCGGTGACCAGCCGCAGCGCCGTGCCGGAGCGGCGCGGGCTCACGGGGAGGTCACGACAGGACGAACCAGACCGTCTTGCCCGACTCGGCGTGCTCGACGCCCCAGCGGTCGGAGATGATGTCGACGAGGGCCACGCCCCGCCCGCCCTCGGCCTCGGGGGCCGCCGTGCGGCGCACCGGCGGCTTGCGGCTGCCGTCGGAAACCGCCACCTGCAACCCGGCCGACCCGTCGCAGTCCACCCGCACCCGCACCGGGGGCCCGCCGTGGCGGACGGCGTTGGTCACCAGCTCGGAGACCAGCAGCTGGGCCTCGTCGAGGACTCTCGCGTGGTGCAGGGCGCAGTAGGCCTCCGACAGGAAGGCGCGCGCGCGGCGGGCGGAGTGCTCGTGGTCGGGCAGCGTGATCTCCGCCGCCGGGGTCGCCTCGCACACGGGGGACATCCTGCCGTCGCCGGGCCCGGCGTGCGCGGCAGCCCCGCCCGCGACACGCCAGGAGCCTTCCCGGCGGGGCCGGGGGTTCAGCTCGTCAGCAGCTGCACGAGCTCGGTCGCCGTCCGGGACACGCTGGCGCGCAAGGCGTCCAGCTCCGCGTCGCGCACGTGCCCGCAGCTGAGCAGGTCCGCCGGCTGCGGCGGGCGCGCCGGGTCCAGCAGGCGCTCGGACAGCTCCACGCCCAGGCGCACCGCCAGCGACAGCGGGGGCGCCCAGCCGGGCCGGTCGACCTGCGCGAGGGCGCCGGAGAGGTCGTCGGGGAAGCACCAGGCGGCCAGCGCCTCGGCGGAGACCCGGGTGTGGCCGACGCCGTAGCGGCGCGCCTCCGCGGCCAGCAGCTCCTCGCGGTCGGCCGCACCGGCCAGCAGCAGCGGGTAGTCCTCGGGGTCGCAGCGCACCAGCAGCGCCTGCCCGAGCCGGGCGAGCAGCCCGACGCTGAAGGCGTCCGGCGCCTGCGCGCCCAGGCGGGGGGCCAGCTCGGCGGCCGCCACGGCGGTGCAGACGCTGCGCTCCCAGAAGCCCTCCAGGGCGTCGGGCACGTCGTCCAGGCCGGCCATCGCGGAGACGGCCAGGCTGCGGACGGTGGAGAAGCCGATGACGGTGACCGCGAACGCGGGGGCGGACACCCGCCCCGAGAGCCCGAAGTAGGCCGAGTTGGCCAGCCGCAGGACCCTCGCGGTCAGCGCCGGGTCGTAGCCGAGGGTGCGCCCCAGCGAGCGCGCGTCGGAGCGGTGGTCGTCGGCCTCGGCGATGACCTTGGCCGCGACCGGGCGGTGCGCGGGCAGGTCGTCCAGGGAGGCGGAGATGCGGCCGAGGACGTCGACGGCACCGGCGGGCGCGCTCGAGGTCCCCGGCCGGAGGCTCCCGCTCCGCTCGCTCACGCCGGCACCCCCCGCGGGGAGGGCAGCTGGCCCCCGGCCGGCGCGGGCGCCACCGGGCGCGCCGCGAGGGTCCCGCCGCCGCGCAGCACCTCGACCAGCGCGCCGCGGGTCAGCGGCCGCGAGTACAGCCAGCCCTGGACGGCCTCGCAGCCCAGGTCGGTCATGACCTCGTCCTGCGCGAAGGTCTCCACGCCCTCGGCGACCACGTCCAGGCCCAGCGTGCGGGCCAGCGACACCACGGCCGCGGCGACGGCGCGGGCGGGCCCGCCGGGGGCGGCACCCCTGGTGGTGGCCGGGGCCGCGTCGAGGTCGCGCACGAAGGAGCGGTCGACCTTGAGGTGGTCGACGGGCAGGTCCTTGAGGTAGGCCAGCGAGGAGTAGCCGGTGCCGAAGTCGTCGATGGCCACCCGGGCGCCGTCGCGGCGCAGCTCCTCCAGGACGGTGCGGCAGGCGCGCAGGTCGCTGGCCAGCGCCGTCTCGGTGACCTCCAGGCAGACGTCGCTCAGCTGCAGCCCGGCGGCGGCCACGGCGCGGCGCACGCCCGCGGCGAAGTCGTCGGCGGACAGGCTGACGGCGCTGACGTTGACGGCCACCCAGCCCGGCACGTGCGGCAGCTCCCCGGCCGCGTGCGCGGCGCGCCAGGCGGCCAGGTCGCGGCAGGCCACGGACAGCACGTGCGCGTCGAGCGCCGGCACGAGGTTGGCGCGCTCGGCGAGGTCGATGAAGGTCTGCGGGTCGACCGGCCCCAGCTCGGGGTGGTTCCACCGGCACAGCGCCTCGACGCTGACCAGCCGGGCGGGGCGGCCGGGGCGCACGATGGGCTGGTAGTGCACGTCGATCGCGCCGCGGGCCAGCGCCTCGCGCAGGTCGGCGACCAGGCGCAGCGCGCGGCGGGCGCGCTGGCGCACCTCCTCGTCCAGCAGCGCCCAGCGCCCGCCGCCGGCGGCCTTGGCCTCGTGGACGGCGATGCCGGCGTCGCGCACGACCTCCTCGGCGCTGCAGGCGAGCCCGTCGAGCAGGACGACGCCGATGCTGGCGACCAGGCGCAGGCGCAGGCCGTTGACCTCCACGGGGGCCAGCACGGCGTCCAGCACGCGGCGCGCGGTGGCCTCCACGGCCTCCAGGTCGGCGAGGTCGTGGCAGACCAGGACGAACTCGTCACCGCCGGGGCGGGCGACCATGTCGGCGCCGCGCACGGTGCGCGACAGGCGCCGGGCGACCTCGACGAGGACGGCGTCGCCGGCCTCGGGGCCCAGCCCGTCGTTGACGGTCTTGAAGTCGTCGAGGTCGACCATGAGGACCCCGGTGCGCGAGCGGGCGGGGGCACCGGCGGCGGGCGGCGCCCCGGTGCTCGCGCGCAGGTCCGCGAGGGGGTCGGCGGCCGCCTCGGCGGGCGCGGCGAGCAGGTCGGCGAGGCGCTCCAGCAGCGCCAGCCGGTTCGGCAGGCCGGTCAGCAGGTCGTGCTGGGCCTGGTAGGCCAGGCGGTGCTCGCGGGCGAGGCGGTCGGTGACGTCCTCGACGGTGCCGACGAACCCCGCGCCGTAGCCGGGGGTCTGGCTGGGGGCCAGGCGCACGGTGACCCAGCGGACCTGCCCGGCGGCGTTGCGCAGCCGGGTGTCGAGGACGACCCGCTCGCCCGAGAGCACCCGGGCGACGGCCTCGACCACGCCGGCGCGCTCGTCGTCGACGACGTGGGCCAGCCAGGCGGTGCCGCACAGCTGCTCGGCGGGCAGGCCCAGCAGCGCCGCGAACGCCTCGTTGACGCGCGAGAGCCGCGCGCCGACGTCGGAGACGATCGTGGCGACCGGGGAGCTCTGCGCCAGGGTGGCGAAGCGCTGCTCGGCGGCGCGGACGGCGGCCTGGGCGCGCTCGTCGCCGGGCGCCGCGACGGTGACGACCCAGTAGTGCTCCTCGCGGGAGGTGCCCGGGCCGGGGCGGGCGGGCTGGTCGGGCACCGGCCAGGCGACGACCTCGGTGCCGCGGCGGACGCCGCCGGAGGTGACGACCTCGACCGAGTAGCGGCTGCGCCGCTCGCGCGAGAGCCGTTCGCGGGGCGGGGCGCCCTCGGGGTCCGGGGGCAGCAGGCGGGTGACGGCGAGGTCGACCAGGTCGGCGGCCGCGACGCCGAAGAGGTCGGCGGCGGCGGAGTTCGCCCAGCGCACGCGGGCCACCTCGAGGGCGGCGGGGTCGCGGGGCCGGGAGACGACGACGACCGGCTGGTCGGCGGCGACGGCGTAGTGCTGCAGCGCAGCGGCGATCCCCGGCGGGGAGGCGTCGCTCCCCCCGCTGCCCGCTCCTCGCCACGCCTCGTTCAGCACAGGTCCCGTCCAGGGTGTCGGCGGCTCCCTCCGTGGAGCCGCATCGGGTCTCCATCGGCACGTCCTGCGACGAGTTGACCACCCGCGCTGCTCCGGACGGGTGGCGCCACCCGGGGGAGGTGACCACGGGTGGTGCGACGTTCACCCTCTTCTCCGGCACCGTTCACCGCGACGACCGCCCGGGTGGTGGCCGTGTGCGATCGACTGCGCGGCGTGACCCCCGACGCGAACGCCCCCGCCGCCTCCTCCTTCTCCCGCCGGTCCCTGCTGGCCACCGGCCTGGCCGTCCCCGCCGCCACGGCGCTCGGCACGCCGGCAGCGGCCGCCGCGCAGGACGCGGGCGCGCAGCAGGACGCGCGGTCCCCCGGCCGCTCCGGGCGCGTGGACCCCGACTCCCCGCGCTTCACCCTGGCCGTGCTGCCCGACACCCAGTACCTCTTCGACGGCGACAGCGCCGACCCCGCGCCCGTGCGGGCGGCGCTGCGCTGGCTGCGCCGCAACCGCACCGCCGAGAACATCGTCTTCCTCGCCCAGCTCGGCGACCTCACCGAGCACGGCACCGAGGAGGAGATCGCCCTGGCGGCGCGGGTGTGGGACGAGGAGCTGCCGACCGGCGGCCGGGGGGACCTGCCGTACTCCGTCCTGGCGGGCAACCACGACGTCTCCGGCGACGACCGGCGCGGCCCCACGCCCTACCTGGACGGCTTCGGGCCGGGCCGGTTCGCCGCGGTGCCGACGTTCCGGGGCGCCTCCCCGGACGGGTACCACACCTGGCACGTCTTCCGCGCCGGCGGGCGCGAGTGGCTGCTGCTGGCGATGGACTGGCGCGCCTCGGCCGCCGGGACCGCCTGGGCCGCGGGCGTGCTGGACGCGCACCCGCACCTGCCCGCCATCCTCACCACCCACGAGTTCGTCGCCGCCGACGAGCAGGGCGCGGCCTCGCTGTCGGAGTACGGCGCCACCCTGTGGGAGGAGCTGGTGCGCGGTCGCGACCAGGTGTTCCTCACCCTCAACGGGCACTTCTGGCCCGTGGGGCGCACGGTCCTGGTCAACGACGCCGGCCACGAGGTGCAGGCGCACCTGACCAACTACCAGGACCAGTACTACGGCGGGGCCGGCACGATCCGGCTGTACCGCTTCGACCTGGCGCGCGGGGTGGTGGACGTGGAGACGTTCTCGCCGTGGCTGCTCTCGGTGCCCGAGGACGAGCGGACCCCGCTGCAGCAGCAGGGCGTCGAGCGCACCGGCGACCTCGACCGCTTCAGCTTCCCGCTGGTGGCCGACGAGCGGTTCGCCGGGTTCGCCCCGCCGGTGCTGCCGGACCCGCGGCCGGCCTCCGCGGTCGTCACGGCCGACACCGCCGCCTACTGGCGCTTCGACGGGACCGGCGGGGGCGTGGAGGGTTCCGTCGTCGGTGCGGGCACCGTCGTGCGCGACCTGACCGGCAACGGCAACGACGTCACCGCCCGCCTCGTCGGGGCCGGCACGGCCGGTGCGCTGACCTGGTCGGCCGACCACCACCCCGCCGCCCCGGCGCACGCCAGCCTGCGCTTCGACGGCCACAAGGGGCCCGACGGCGGCGCGGTCCTGGAGACCGGCCCGGACGCACCGGTGAACTCCTCGACGTTCCTCGACGGGTTCACCATCGAGGTGTTCCTCAAGCTGCCGGACCCCTTCGTGGGCGACCACGCGTGGATGGGCGTGCTCAGCTGGGAGGGCAACAACGGCGACGCCGGGAAGACGAGCGGCTACACGACCGAGGAACCCACCTGCAGCCTGAACGTGACCTCGGAGTGGTTCCTGCAGTTCGTGCTCTACCCCGAGGTGGACGACGTGAACCCGACGTCGTGGTCGCACGCCCTCGTGCCCGGCCGCTGGACGCACGTGGCGATCGTCAACGACGGCGAGCGCACCGTCGTCCACGTCGACGGCTCCAGGACCGCCCGCAACCCCTCGACGCGGGCGCGGGGCATCGCCACCCTCGGCAAGCCGTTCGCCATCGGCGCGACGCAGTCGGACGAGCAGTTCGGCCAGGGTTTCTACGGCTGGATCGGCGACGTGCGGATCAGCTCGCGGGCGCTGGAGGTGACGGAGTTCCTCACCGCCCGCTGAGCGCGGTGCCGCTGCGCGGCGGGGACCCGCCGGGGCTCAGCCCTCGCCGCGCAGCAGCACGAGCCGGTCCGGCGTCTGCCAGGTGCCAGCGGTCGTGCGCCAGGAGGCGATCCCCTGCGCCGGGTCCGCCCCGGCGGTGACCCAGCGCAGCACGAACGGGGTGGGCTGCGCGGCGGCGGTTTCGCGGTGGGTGTAGTTGAACTCCAGCAGCGTCCGCAGCAGCGGGCCGGCCTCGGCCTGGCGCGCCTCGATGACCCCCTGCAGGTAGGCGGGGTCGGAGAACTGGTCGACGATCTCGCAGTCGCAGGCGTAGGCCAGGGTCCCGATCTCCCCCGGGGCCGCGACCCGCTCCTCCCCGACGAGGCGCCCGACCTCGGCGCCGATCCGCCGGTACTCCGCGGGGGTGGCGAAGTTCGCGAAGACCGGCGGGTAGGGCCACGGCAGCGACCGCGCGGCGGCGGGCACGCAGGCGACGAGCCCGGCCACCGCGGCCACCGCGAGCGCGGCGGCGGGCACGGGCGACGGGCGCCGGGCGCTCCCGCCGCCGAGCAGGAGGCCGGCGCCGAGGACGGCGACGAAGGACAGCGACGCCATCGGCGCCACGTAGTACCACTGGTACGGGGGCACCCCGAGGACGCTGTAGACGGCGAAGTACGCGACCCCGCCCAGCCCGACCCCGACGAGCCCGCCGGTGCCCGGCCGGGCCCGCCGGCGCAGCAGGGCCACCACCAGCAGCACCAGGACGAGCAGGCCCAGGACGGCCGCGGCGACGCCGACCCCCACGGCCAGCGGGGTGTTGATCGAGTAGTGGGTCCACAACCCGCGCAGGTAGGTGCGCCCCTCGCCGAAGTCGCGCTGGTTGGTCTTGATGACGAACGTGTCGGGGATCGCCGAACCCAGCCACCACCAGCTGAGGGCGAACCACGGCAGGCAGGCCGCCAGGCAGGCCGCCACGGCCACCGGCAGCCGGCGCAGCACCCCGGGGCAGGCCAGCGCGACGAGCACCACGAACACGACGAGGTCCAGGCGGGCCAGCAGGCTCGCCGCCGCGACCAGCCCGTAGAGCACGGGCCGCCCGGCCAGGCCCGCCGCCAGCAGGCCGGTGACGGCGGTGAAGAGCAGCACCACCTCCAGGCCCAGCGCGGAGACGAGGAAGGGGTTGGCGAGCACCACGACGAGCGCGGCCACCGGCCACGCCGCGGGCAGGCCCAGGCGGGCGGCGGCGCGGGCGGACCACCAGCCGGCCAGCGCCCCCAGCAGCGTGGTGAGCACCCCGAGGGCGAGTTCGCCGTCCGCCCCGGCGAAGGGGCGCACCAGCAGGAAGCACCCGGCCAGCAGGGCCACGTTCAGCGGTGAGGTGGCCGCGTTCGAGGTCAGGCCGGGGGTCATCCCCCAGTGCCTGTGCTCGGCGAGGTTCCGGGCGTAGGAGAGGGTGATGTAGGTGTCGTCGATGAGCCCGCGGGAGCCCACCCAGCTCAGCAGCGCCCCCAGGACGGCGCCGGCGAGGGCCACGAGCGCGGTGGTCCGGGGTGCGGGAGGCATGGCCGCATCCCACCACAGCGCCCGCTCGGCACGACGGGCGGACGCCCCTGCCGGGGTGTCCGCCCGTCGGGCCGGTCGGCTCAGGCGTTCGTCAGCGACCGCAGCACGTACTGCAGGATCCCGCCGTTGCGGTAGTAGTCCGCCTCGCCGGGGGTGTCGATGCGCACGACGGCGTCGAACTCGACGGTGCTGCCGTCGGTCCTCGTCGCGGTCACCCGCACGGTGCGGGGCGTGCGGCCCTCGTTGAGCTCGGTGATGCCGGCGATGTCGAAGGTCTCGGTGCCGTCCAGGCCGAGCGAGGCCGCCGACTCCCCCTGCGGGAACTGCAGCGGCACGACGCCCATGCCGATGAGGTTCGAGCGGTGGATGCGCTCGAAGCTCTCGGTGATGACGGCCTTGACGCCCAGCAGCGCGGTGCCCTTGGCGGCCCAGTCGCGGGAGGAGCCGGAGCCGTACTCCTTGCCGCCGAGGACGACGAGCGGGGTGCCGGCCGCGGCGTAGCTCTGCGCGGCGTCGTAGATCGTCGTCTGCTCGCCGTCGCGGGTGAAGTCGCGGGTGAAGCCGCCCGAGACGCCGTCCAGCAGCAGGTTGCGCAGCCGGATGTTGGCGAAGGTGCCGCGGATCATCACCTCGTGGTTGCCGCGGCGCGATCCGTAGGAGTTGAAGTCCGCCCGCTCCACGCCGTGCTCGGACAGGTACTTGCCGGCCGGGCTGTCGGGCTTGATGGAACCGGCCGGGGAGATGTGGTCGGTGGTCACCGAGTCGCCGAGCAGGGCGAGCACGCGCGCGCCGGTGATGTCGGTGACCGGTGCCGGCTGCGCCTGCATGCCCTCGAAGTACGGGGGCTTGCGCACGTAGGTGGACTCCGCGTCCCAGGCGAAGGTGTCGCCCTCGGGCGTGGGCAGGCCCTGCCAGCGCTCGTCGCCGGCGAAGACGTCGGCGTAGTCCTTGACGAACATGTCCTTGCTGATCGCCTCGCCGATGACCCGCTCGACCTCGGCCGCGTCGGGCCAGATGTCGCGCAGGAAGACGTCGGCGCCGGACTCGTCCTGCCCGATCGGGTCCTGCTCGACGTCCCAGTCCATCGTGCCGGCGATCGCGTAGGCGATGACCAGCGGCGGGGAGGCCAGGTAGTTCATCTTGATGTCGGGGTTGATCCGGCCCTCGAAGTTGCGGTTGCCCGAGAGCACCGCGGTGACGGCGAGGTCGTTCTCCTGGATCGCGGCGGAGACCTCCTCCGGCAGCGGGCCGGAGTTGCCGATGCAGGTGACGCAGCCGTACCCGACGAGGTGGAAGCCCAGCTTCTCCAGGTACGGGGTCAGCCCGGCCTTCTCGTAGTAGTCGGTGACGACCTTGGAGCCGGGGGCCAGGGAGGTCTTCACCCACGGCTTGCGGGTCAGCCCCCGCTCCACGGCGTTCTTGGCCAGCAGCGCGGCGGCCACCATCACCGAGGGGTTGGAGGTGTTGGTGCAGCTGGTGATCGAGGCGATCGCGACGGCGCCGTGGTCGATCTCGGTCTGCGTGCCGTCGGCCATCGTGACGGCGACCCGCTTCGAGGGGCGGCCGCTGGCGTGGCCGGGGGCGGCCGGCTCGTCGCGCTCGTCGGTGCTCGAGGCGGAGGGGGCGTCGGAGGCGGGGAAGCTCTCGGCGCTGGCCTCGTCCTGGGAGGAGCCGGCGACCGCGTCGATGGCGTCGCTGTGCGCGCTGGAGGCGACGTTGCCCGCGGGCACCTCGTCGGTGACGTAGTCGGCCAGGGCGGCGCGGAACGCCTCCTTGGCCTCGGTGAGGACGATGCGGTCCTGCGGGCGCTTGGGGCCGGCGATGCTGGGGACGACCGTGGACAGGTCCAGCTCGAGGTACTCGGAGTAGCGCGCCTCGCGGGAGGGGTCGTGCCAGAGGCCCTGCTCCTTGGTGTAGGCCTCGACGAGGGCGACCTGCTCCTCGCTGCGGCCGGTCAGGCGCAGGTAGTCCAGCGTCACGTCGTCGATCGGGAAGATGGCCGCGGTGGAGCCGAACTCCGGGCTCATGTTGCCGATGGTGGCGCGGTTGGCCAGCGGCACGGCGCCGACGCCCTCGCCGTAGAACTCCACGAACTTGCCCACGACGCCGTGCTTGCGCAGCACCTCGGTGATCGTCAGCACGACGTCGGTGGCGGTGGCGCCGGCCGGGATGGAGCCGGAGAGCTTGAAGCCGACCACGCGCGGGATGAGCATCGACACCGGCTGGCCGAGCATGGCGGCCTCGGCCTCGATGCCGCCGACGCCCCAGCCCAGCACGCCCAGGCCGTTGACCATCGTGGTGTGCGAGTCGGTGCCCACGAGGGTGTCGGGGTAGGCCTGCAGCTCGCCGCCGACCTCGCGCTCGAAGACGACGCGGGCCAGGTGCTCGATGTTGACCTGGTGGACGATGCCGGTGCCCGGGGGGACGACCTTGAAGTCGTCGAAGGCGGTCTGGCCCCAGCGCAGGAACTGGTAGCGCTCGCGGTTGCGGCCGTACTCGATCTCGACGTTCTGCTCGAAGGCGTCCGGGCGGCCGAAGACGTCGGCGATGACGGAGTGGTCGATGACGAGCTCGGCCGGGGACAGCGGGTTGACCTTGGTCGGGTCGCCGCCGAGCTCGGCGACGGCCTCGCGCATGGTGGCCAGGTCGACGATGCACGGCACGCCGGTGAAGTCCTGCATGATCACGCGGGCGGGCGTGAACTGGATCTCGGTGTCCGGCTGCGCGGCGGGGTCCCAGCCGGCGAGGGCGCGGATGTGGTCGGCGGTGATGTTGGCGCCGTCCTCGGTGCGCAGCAGGTTCTCCAGCAGCACCTTGAGGCTGAACGGCAGCTGCGCCGCCCCCTCGACCGCGTCGAGGCGGAAGACCGTGTAGTCCGTCCCACCCACTGTTAGGGTAGCCTTGGCTTGGAAGCTGTTCTGGCTGCTCACCGTGAGCTCCTCACTCGTCGTGCGTGGCCGTCGTCGGTGCCGGTCGTCGGGTCCGATGCTCCCATCGACCGCTCGGGGAGCGCGCGGCGCCCCGGTGCGCCCACGTCGATTTATCTCGACGTCAAGATACCACGCAGGTCGTGGTCGAGGACGAACCCCGCTCCCGACGCGCCCAGCAGCAGGCAGCAGCCCGCCACGAGGGCCAGCGCCGCCGCGCCCGGCCCCGCCGACAGGTCCCCCGAGCGCCGCAGCGCCCGCTCGACCGCCCGCGCGCGGCGTCCCGCGGCCACCCACGCCCACACCCCGCAGCCGGCGCCGGCCAGCCCCAGCAGCACGGCGCCCACCCCCAGCTGCGGCGCCAGCAGCCGCGCCCCGGCCAGCGAGCCGGCGACCAGCGCGAGCGCGGTGCGCCGCCAGGCCAGGGCCGTCCGCTCCGGCTGCAGGCCGGGGTCGAAGCGCCGGTGCGGGCGCGCGCCGGGCCCGCTCACCGCAGCAGCACCCCGAGCAGCACGAGCACCGCGGTCAGCACCGCACCGGCGGCCAGCGGGGCCCCGAGGGCCGGTGGGGCCAGCGGCTCGCCCCGCCGCATCGCCCGCTCGTCGCGCGCCCACCCCCGCCACGCCTGCACGGGGCACAGCAGCCCGAGCCCGACGAGCGCGAGCGAGGCCGCCAGCCGCAGCTGCGGCTGCAGCGCCAGGTCCAGGCCCTCCAGCGCGACGCCCGCCGCGAGCAGCGCGAGCGAGGTGCGGATCCAGGCCAGGAAGGTGCGCTCGTTGGCCAGCGAGAAGCGCGGGTCCGGCTCCGCACCCGTGCCGTAGACGCTGCGGGGGAAGCGCCGGTCCGGCGGCGGGCCCGCCGGGTCGGTCGCCGGGTCGGTCGCGGGGTCCGTCGCGGGGTCGGCGGGGCGCTCGCTCACCCCCCGATGGTCGCGCACCGCGACGCACCACCCGGACGGGTGCACTCGGAAGCACTACGCACAGATTGATCTGGATCACGGAACGTCAGCACAGTGGTGGCGCAGCCCCCGACGACCTGGAGAACCCCGTGACCCCCTCCGCGACCGCCACCCGCACCGCCCCGCTCGGCACCGCGATCGGCACCGCCTTCGGCGCCCCGGCGCGCACCACCGCCCCCGCCCCGCGCACCCCGGCCCCCGGGCGGCGCGCCCAGCACCGGGCCGACGCCCGCCCGCAGGTGGCGATGCCGACGCGCCGCACCCCGCTGTCCGTCGAACTGGCGGACGCGGGCTCGCCCGCCCTGCTGAGCGCGGTGCTCGACGGGCTGCGCGCCGTGCCCGAGCGCGAGGTCCTGGACCGGCGCACCCGGGTGCGCGCCGCGGTCCGCACGCGCTGGGAGCGTGTCGACCTCGCGAGCGTCCTGCTGGTGACCAGGGCCGGGGTCGCGGCGTCGGTGGTGCTGACCGTGCTGCTGGTGCTGTGGCTGGCCCACGCCGGCCGGCTCGCCTGAGGGCGGCGGCGCACCCGCCGCCCCGGCGGCCTCAGCCCTGCGGGACCAGCAGGGCCACGCACTCCACGTGGTGGGTCTGCGGGAACAGGTCGAAGGCGCGCAGCGCCTCCAGCCGGTAGCCCAGCGCGGCGAAGGCGGCGACGTCGCGGGCCAGCGCGGCCGGGTCGCAGGCCACGTAGGCCACCGCGCGCGGGTGCAGCGCGGCGATCCCCGCGACGGCCTCCCGGCCGGCGCCGGAGCGCGGGGGGTCGAGCACGACGACGTCGGTGCGCCGCTCGCGCAGCTCGGCGTCGGCGAGCGCCTCCTCCACGCGCCCCTCCCACATCTCGACGTGGCGCTGGTCGTGCAGGGACTTGCGCGCGTCGCGCACCGCCCGCTCCTCGCCCTCCACCGACAGCACCGAGCCGTCGGGGCCCACGGCCCGCGCCAGCAGCGCGGTGAACAGCCCGGCACCGGCGTACAGGTCCAGGGCCGCCTCCCCCGCGCGCGGCACGAGGGCGTCCAGGACGGCCTCGCCGAGCACGGCGGGCGCGGCGGGGTGGACCTGCCAGAAGCCGGCGCCGCCGACGCGGAAGGCGTGCTCGTGCCCGCGCACCAGCACCCGCTCCCCCACCCAGGTGCGCCCGGAGACGCGGTGCAGCCCGTCGGCGGTGCGCACCGCCACCCACGCGGCCGGCAGCTTGGGCAGGTGGGCGTGCCGGCCGGGGGCGGGGGTCACGACCACCAGCGGCGGTGCGCCGTCGGAGCCGGCGGCCACCTCGACGGTCTCCACGTTGCCGAAGCGGGCCCCCAGCACGCCGCTGCCGACGACGGCCCCGGTGCTGATGGGGCAGTCCTCCAGCGGGACGACCTCGTGCGAGCGGTGCTTGCGCAGCCCGGTGCGGCCCTCGGCGTCCACGGCGAACTGGGTGCGGGTGCGCCAGCGCAGCCCCCCGCCGACCTCCTCGACGACCACCTCGCGCTCCAGGCCGGCGAGGCGGCGCAGCTGCTCGGCGACGACCTCGGCCTTCAGCTCGCGCTGGCGCTCGCCGGTGGCGTGCTGGAAGTCGCACCCGCCGCACAGCCCCGGCCGGGCGACCGGGCAGGCCGGCTCCACCCGCTCCGGCGCCGCGCGGAGCACCTCGACGGCGTCGGCGCGCCAGAACGCGGAGCCGTCCGCGCCCTCGGTGACGCGGGCGCGCACCCGCTCGCCGGGCAGGGCGTGGCGCACGAAGACGACGCGGCCCTCGTGGCGGGCCACGCAGTGCCCGCCGTGGGCGACGGGGCCGACCTCCAGGAGCAGCTCGGTGCCGACCGCGTCGGGACCGCCCGCGCTGCGCGCGCGGGTGCGGCGGCGCCGGGGCGCGGCGCCCGCGCCCTCGCCGGCGGGGCTCACCGGCTCCCCCGGGCGCCCGCGTCGGTGCCCGCTCCGGTGCCCGCGTCGGTGCCCGCCTCGGCCGGTGGCGGCACCGAGGGCGAGGGGCCGAAGGTGCCGCGGCGCACGACACCGGGTGCGGCGCGCTCGGCGCGCTCCTCCAGGCCCTCGGAGCTGGCCAGCTGCCAGGGCACGCTGGCCACCATCACCCCCGGCTGGTAGCGCAGCCGGGCCCGCAGCCGCAGCGCGGACTGGTTGTGCAGCAGGGTCTCCCACCAGTGGCCCACGACGTACTCGGGCACGTAGACGATGACCAGGTCGCGCGGGTGGCGTGCCCGCAGCGCCTTGACGTGCTCGACGATGGGCCGGGTGATCTCCCGGTACGGGGAGTCCAGCACGGTCAGCGGCACCGGGATCCCCAGCGCCTCCCAGCGCTGCTGCAGGGCGGCGCTCTCCTCCGGGTCGACGGCCACGGTGACCGCCTGCAGCTCGGTGGGCTTGGCCGCCCGCGCGAAGGCCAGCGCGCGCAGCGTGGGCTTGTGCAGCTTGGAGACGAGCACGACGCTGCGCACCCCGGTCGGCAGCGCCTTGGCCCCGGCGTCCGGCACGATCTCCAGCTCCCGGGCCACCGAGGCGTAGTGGCGCCGGATGAGCTTCATGTTCACGAAGACGACGACCATGGCGAGGATGGCGATCCAGGCGCCCTGGGTGAACTTCGTCAGCAGCACGATGACCAGCACGAGGCCGGTCAGGCCCAGGCCGATGGAGTTGATGACCCGCGAGCGCCGCATCCGCGCGCGCCGGACCGGGTCGGTCTCGGTGCGCAGGTGCCGCGTCCAGTGCCGGACCATGCCGGTCTGGCTCATGGTGAAGGAGACGAAGACGCCGACGATGTAGAGCTGGATGAGCCGGGTGACCTCGGCGTCGAAGGCGAGGATGAGCACGATCGCCGCGACGGCCAGGGCGATGATGCCGTTGGAGAAGGCCAGCCGGTCGCCGCGGGTGTGCAGCTGCTTGGGCAGGAACCCGTCGCGGGCCAGGATCGAGCCGAGCACCGGGAAGCCGTTGAAGGCCGTGTTGGCGGCCAGCACGAGGATGACGCCGGTGGCGGCGGTCACGACGTAGAAGGCGACCGGGAAGTGGTCGAAGACCGTGGCCGCCAGCTGCCCGATGATCGGGTCCTGCACGTAGCCGTCGCCCACGGGCACCCCGTCGCGCAGCAGCTGGCTGGCCGGGTCCTCGGCGAAGCGGATCCCCGTCACGCGCGCCAGCGCGATGATGCTGACGAGCATCGTCACGCTCGTCAGGCCCAGCAGCAGCAGCGTCGTGGCGGCGTTCCTGCTCTTGGGCTTGCGGAAGGCGGGCACGCCGTTGCTGATGGCCTCCACCCCGGTGAGGGCCGCGGCGCCGGACGAGAACGCGCGCAGGATCAGGAAGGCGCCGGCGAGGCTGGTCATGCCCCCGGAGATGTCGTGCTCGGCGGTCAGGTCCAGCCCCGCGCTGGGCGCGTCCGGCAGGTCGCCCAGCAGCAGCCGCACGAAGCCCCAGATCGCCATCCCCAGGATCGAGGCCATGAAGATGTACGTGGGGACGGCGAACGCGGCGCCGCTCTCCTTGAGCCCGCGCAGGTTCACCGACATCAGCAGCAGCACCAGCGCGACGGCGAAGAGGGCCTCGTGCCCGCGCAGCAGCGGGATCGCCGCCGCCGCGTACTGCGCCCCCGAGGAGATCGACACCGCGACGGTGAGCACGTAGTCCACGAGCAGGGCGCTGCCGACGGTCAGGCCGGCGTTGGGACCCAGGTTGACCGTCGCGACCTCGTAGTCGCCGCCCCCCGAGGGGTAGGCGTGCACGTTCTGCCGGTAGGAGGCCACGACGACGAACATGACGACGACGACCGCCAGCGCGATCCACGGCGAGAAGGCGTAGGCGGCGATGCCCGCGATCGAGAGCGTCAGGAAGATCTCGTCGGGGGCGTAGGCGACCGAGCTCAGCGCGTCGGAGGCGAAGACGGGCAGCGCGATGCGCTTGGGGAGGAGGGTCTCGGACAGCCGTTCGCTGCGGAACGGCCGACCGACCAGCACGCGCTTGACCGCGTCGGTCACAGAGGGCACGTCTCACGATGGTAGGTGCTGGGGCGGGGTGTGCCGTCCGGACCGGAGCCCGGACGCGGTAGCGTCACGCGGGCTGGCTGGATCGAGGGACCGGAGCGGACGTGCACTTCGTGATCATGGGCTGTGGCCGGGTGGGCTCCAGCCTCGCCCTCACCGTCGAGGCCCGCGGGCACAGCGTCGCCGTGGTGGACCAGGACGCCGACGCCTTCCGCCGGCTCGGCGCCTCCTTCGCCGGCCAGCGCGTCACCGGGGTGGGCTTCGACCACGACACCCTCGTCGAGGCCGGCATCCACCAGGCCGGCGCCTTCGCGGCCGTCTCCTCGGGCGACAACTCCAACATCCTCGCCGCGCGGGTGGCGCGGGAGAAGTTCGACGTGCAGAACGTCGTCGCGCGCATCTACGACCCCGGCCGCGCCGAGGTCTACCAGCGCCTGGGCATCCCCACGATCGCCACGGTGCGCTGGACCGCGGACCAGGTGCTGCGCCGCCTGGTGCCGCAGGGCGCGCTCAGCGAGTTCCGCGACGCCTCCGGGCGGGTGGTCCTCGTGGAGGTCCCCGTGCACGACGCCTGGGTCGGGCAGCCGCTGTCCGCGCTCGAGGCCGCCGCCGGGGTGCGGGTCGCCTACGTCACCCGGCTGGGCCAGGGCATCGTCCCCGTCCGCGGGATGGCCCACCAGGAGGGCGACGTCGTGCACGTCGTCGTCGCCGACGAGCGCGTCGACGCGGCCGCGGCCGTGCTCGCCGCCGCTCCGGGAGGGGAGTCCTGATGCGGGTCGTCATCGCCGGCGCCGGCATCGTCGGGCGCTCCATCGCGCGCGAGCTGCTGGCCAACCGCCACCGGGTGCTGCTCATCGACCGCAGCCCGGCCGCCATGAAGATCACCAGCGTGCCGGACGCGCAGTGGCTGCTGGCCGACGCGTGCGAGATCTCCAGCCTCGACGAGGCCGAGCTGGCCGACTGCGACGTCGTCGTGGCCGCCACCGGGGACGACAAGGCCAACCTCGTCGTCTCCCTGCTGGCCAAGACCGAGTACGGCGTGCCGCGCACCGTCGCCCGGGTGAACAACCCCAAGAACGAGTGGCTGTTCGACGAGGCGTGGGGGGTGGACGTCGCCGTCTCCACGCCGCGGCTGATGACCGCCCTGGTCGAGGAGGCCGTCAGCGTCGGCGAGCTCGTGCGGCTGTTCACCTTCCAGCGGGGGCAGGCCTCGATGGCCGAGTACACCCTGGAGGCGGACAGCCCCGTGCTGGGCCGCACCGTCGGGGAGGTGCGGCTGCCGCGCGACACCGTCCTCGTGGCGATCGTGCGCGCCGAGCGGCCGCTGCCGCCGACCCCCGACGACGTGCTCGAGGCCGGCGACCACCTGCTGTTCCTGTCGGTGCCCGACGCCGAGGCGGACCTGCGCGCCACCCTCGGCGCGCGCTGAGCGCCCCGCGCGGGCTCAGGCGCCGGCGCGGGGGTCCAGCGGGGTGCGGCCCTTGAGCAGCAGCAGGCTCGCGACGGCGACCCCGGCCACCAGCAGCGGCCAGCCCAGCACGAGCTTGCTCACGGCCAGCGCGGTCGTCTCCCCGGACAGGTACAGCGGCAGCTGCACCCCCGCCCGCACGACGTAGCCGGCCAGCAGCAGCGCCGTCAGCTTCTGGCACAGCGAGACGATGCCGCGGTCGCGCCGCCACGCCGTCGGGTCCTCGGTGACGGCTCCCACGAGGAAGCCCACGACCGGCCAGCGCAGCACCATCGAGAGCGCGAAGACGACGGCGAGCGCGCAGTTGAGCAGGATGCCCGGCAGGAAGACGTCCTCGGCGCGACCGGTGCGGGAGGCGATGAACGCCGCCACGGCCGTGGTGAGGATCCCGCCCAGGGCGTGCTGGACGGTCTCGCGGCGCGCCAGCCGCGCCACCAGCGCCACGAGCAGGACCGCCACCGAGGCACCCACCGACGTCAGCACGTCGGTGGTCAGCAGCCAGGTGACGAGGAAGGCCAGCGCGGGCGCCGCGGAGTCCAGCAGCCCCCGCCAGCCGCCCAGCGCCACCGACAGCCGCCGGCGCACCAGCTCCTCGACGGTGGTGGGCGCCGTCTCGGGGACGGCGCCCGCGACCGCGGGACGGTCGGCGTCCGCGCTCACGCCTTCTCGGGGCAGATGAGTTCGTACACGGGGTTGAAGATGACCCGGTGGCCGTCGTCGCAGGCGACCAGGCCGCTGGCCTTGACGCGCCTGCCCGCCTCGACACCGGCGATGCGGCGCCGGCCCAGCCAGACCAGGGACACCGAGCCGGAGCCGTCGAACAGCTCGGCCTCCAGGGCGGGCACGCCCCCGCGCGGACGCGTCGTCACCGAGCGCAGCGTCCCGCAGACGCAGGCCCTGGTGCGGTCGCGGACCTGCCCGCACGGCGTCCCCCCGTTGCGGACGGCGTCCTCGGTCGCCTCCTCGGCGGCGAGGTCGGACTCCGAAGCGGTGAACCGCTGCAGCGCGCGGCGCCACAGCGGCGTGCTCAGCACTGAGGTCTTCGACACGGCACCCACAGTAGGACCCTCCCGACGTGACCGTGGTGGAACGCCCCCGCGCGGTGCCCTGTTCCCCCGGAAGGGCGTCGGCGACGACGGCACGTCAGCGCACCTCGGTGATCTCGGGACCGCGCTCGAAGGGCTTCAGCTCCTCGCGCTGCGCTCCCCCGCCGCCCGCCTGCTCCTGCCCGTCCGCCGGCCCGCCCGGGGGCGCCGCGGGGGCGGCGCCGGGCTGCTGCGGCAGCGCCAGCGGGATGAGCTCGCGGGGGGCCATGGCCTCGGCGCCGCGGACGACGACGACGTCGCGCACCACGGCCTCCAGCTCCGCGGCCGCGGACGCGTCGACGGCGGCCGGACCGGAGAAGACCGCGCGCAGGAACCAGCGCGGGCCGTCCACCCCGGCGAAGCGGGTGGGCTGGTGACCGGTGCGCCCGTCCTCGGTGCGCACCGGCAGCCGGCACAGCAGCTCGCGCCCCAGGGGCCCGGTGCGCTCCTCGGCCGCACCGCCCTGCGCGGCGACGGCCTGGGCGATCTCGGGGCGGATCTCGTCCCAGACGCCGAAGCTGCGCGGTGCGGCGAAGGTCTGCAGCTGCACGGTGGAGCCGCCCAGGACGACGGTGACGGCGATGACCCGCTGCGAGGCCTCCTCGACCTCGAAGCGCAGCTCCATGCCCTCGCGGCCGGCCAGGCGCAGCCCGCCCAGGGACAGCCGGCCGTCCTCGTCCTCGACCTCGGAGGCGTCGAAGGGACCGCCGGAGCGGTCGAAGACCACCTCGTCGGCGGCCTCGTCGGCGGCCGCGGCGGCGGCCGCGGCGGGCTCGGCGGCGGGCCGGGCGGCGCTCCCGCCCGTCCCGACCGCGTCGGCGGCCTCGCGCGCCTGCGGGTCGTCGACGACGCCGTGGGCGGCGGTGGCGGGCTCGGCGCCGGACTCGGCGGTCGTGGCGCTCGCCCCGTCCCCGGACGCGGTCCTGCCGTCGGCCGCGCCGTCCTGGACGGCGGAGTCGGCGACCTTGCGGCGGCGGAACAGGCTCACGGTCGCTCCTCGGGGTTCTCGGTCGGGTCGGTCGACGGGGCGGGCGGCGCGGTGGCCGCCAGCGCGTGCGCTCCGCCGGTGGAGCCGTGCCCGCCGCTGCCGCGCACGGACTCCGGCAGCTCCGCCACCGGCACGAAGCGGACGCGCTCGACGCGCTGGACGACGAGCTGGGCGATGCGGTCGCCGGCCGCGAGCGCGACGCTCTTGCGCAGGTCGGTGTTGTGCAGGGTGACGCGGACCTCGCCGCGGTAGCCGGCGTCGACCGTGCCGGGGGCGTTGAGCGTGGTCAGCCCGCGGCGGGCGGCCAGGCCCGAGCGGGGCACGACGAAGGCGGCGTAGCCGTCCGGCAGGGCGATGGAGACCCCGGTCGGGACGGTGACGCGCTCCCCCGGGCCGACGACGACGTCGACGCGGGTGGTGAGGTCGGCTCCCGCGTCGCCCGGGTGGGCGTAGGTGGGCAGGGCTTCGGGCACGCCCAGCACGGTGGGGACCTCCAGGGTCGCCCCGTCCGGCTCGGTCGCGTGCGCCGCGAGGTGGTGCGTCACGGGTCTCGACCCTACCGCTGCGCCGCGCGGGGGCACGCACGCGCCGGGGCCCGCTCCCGGCGCCGGGAGCCGGGAGCGCGGGCCGGGGCGTGCGGGCGCCGCGGCGGGCGCGTGCGAGGCTGGCGGCGTGCAGACGGCCTCGCGTGGAACCCCCGAGCGGACCCCGGACGGGAGCGGCTGGGACGGCCGCGAGCGGTGGTGGCCGGCGGTGACGACCTGGTTGTCGTGGCTGCCCGCGGTCGTCGGCGGAGCGCTCGTGGCGCTGCCGGTCTGGGGCGGGCGGGGAGCGCTGGTCGGCGCCCTGCTGGGCGCGGCGCTGGCCGTGGGGGTGCTGCTGAGCATGGCGTGGACGGTGGAGCTCACGCAGACGCACCTGCGCGTGGGGCGGGCGCGGTTGCCGCTCGACGTCGTCTCCGGCGTCGACGTGATCGCCGCACGGGAGCGGCGCGCCGCCCTAGGCCCCGGGCTGGACGCCCGGGCCCACCTGGCGGTGCGCTCGTGGATCCCCACCGCGGTGCGGATCCACCTCGACGACCCCGCCGACCCCGCGCCCTACTGGATCGTCTCCACCCGCCGCCCGCGGCGGCTGGCGGAGGCGATCACGCGCCGCCGGTGATCAGGCGGCGCAGTCGGTGCAGATGATCCGCCCGTCCGGCTGCTCGCGCAGCTGGCTGCGGTGCACGACGAGGAAGCAGCTGGTGCAGGTGAACTCGTCCTGCTGGCGCGGGAGGACCCGCACCGACAGCTCCTCGTTGGACAGGTCCGCCCCGGGCAGCTCGAAGCCCTCGGCGGCTTCCGTCTCGTCCTCGTCGACGGTGCCCGAGCTCTTGTCGGTGCGGCGGGCCTTGAGCTCCTCGATGGAGTCCTCGTTCAGCTCGTCGTCGCTCTTGCGCGGCGCGTCGTAGTCGGTCGCCATGACCTTGCCTCACACTCCGATGCTTCTCGTCCGGCCTGTTGCTGCCGCGGGCTCAACACTCTTCGCGCCGGTTCCATGCCCGAGCGACCACGAATCATGACCTACCCGCCCGCGCAGGACGAACCGGGGCGCGTCGGGGGGTTCCAACGGTCCGCGAGGGCCCGGCGTTCCCGCGCCCGGCGCCCGCCCCGGCGACCGCACGGCGCACACCCGTTCCGCAGCGCACATCCGGCGTCACGCAACGCTTCGAGGGGGTCCCCCGCCGTCCACAGCGGTCGACACGGGGGAGTTGGACCGGCGGCTGCGGGGCCGTACGCTGCAAGCGTCCCAGCCGCCGGCGGCTCGCCCCCGCGCACCGCGCCGGGTCCCGAGCCGCCGGGCCCCGAGATCCCCAGGGAGGTGCCGTGCCCGTGCAGGAACCCCGTCGGCTCGACGTGACCGCCACGTCCGCGTCCGATGCTCCGCCGGCTCCCCAGCCGACCACCGAGACCGGTTCGACGACGCCGACGTTCGTGGCCGAGCTGTCCGAGCGCGTCCAGCGGACGCGCGCGACCATCGACTCCGCCGCCGCCGCCGGCGACGACGACCTCGCCCAGGCCTTCCTGGACGACCTCGAGTCCCTCGTGGACCTCGCCGCGGCCCACGACGTGGCGCTGCCCGACACCGTGGCCTACCTGGCCGACCAGCAGGTCCGCCGGCACGCCGTGGACCTGCGCGCGGTGGACCTGCGCGCCGGCTCCACCTGCGCGACCGCCTGACCCGCCGCCGGTCCACCGCCCCCTCCGGCGTCGCCGGTCCGGGACGGCGAAGAGCCCGCCCCCGGCCGGGGGCGGGC